>DYDC01000136.1 GCA_020718125.1 Methylacidiphilum sp.
TGTCAAGTTGCGCCCTCGGCGGGTGGGTTTGCCGGGCGTTCTTCGTCCGGCCTGCGATGACCGAGAGACAGCGGCTGGAGATTTCAAGACTGACGTGGCAACGGCTTCCCGCTAAGGTCTGGCCGTGCGTCTCGACCTGCTCGACACCTACAGCCGGCTCGACAGCCCGGTGCACCGGCTGCCGGCGGCGCTGAAGCTTGCCGCAACGGTGGCGCTGGTGCTCGCGACCATCCTGCTGCCGCGGGCGCAATGGCCCGGCTTCGTCGTCATCGCGGTGGCGCTGGCCATCGTCGCCGTGTTGAGCTGCATTCCTGTCGCGTTCCTCGCAACACGGCTGCTGCTGCTCGAGCCGTTCGTAATCGGCGTGGCGGTGCTGGCGCTCTTCCAGCCGCGGGGATGGATCGTTTTTCTTGTGCTGTTGGCGAAAACCAACCTCTGCCTGCTGACGATGATCCTGCTCTCGAACACGACGCCGTTTTCGGAAGTGTTGCGCGTGCTCAAACGGCTGCGGGTGCCGGCGATCCTCGTCACAACGCTGGCGCTGATGTATCGCTACCTGTTCGTGCTGGTGGAGGAGACGGCGCGGATGCGCCGGGCGCGGGCCAGCCGGACGTTTGCGCGGCGGCGCGGCGCGGCGTGGCAGTCGCTCGCGACGATCGTCAGCCAGCTTTTCATCCGCTCGACGGAACGGGCCGAACGCATCTACGCCGCGATGTGCGCGAGGGGGTGGAGATGAGGGGAAAGGCCGAAATCCGAAGGCCGAAGGCCGAAGGAAGGCCGAAATCCGAAGACCGACGTGACACGGTTGTTTTTCTGCCGCCCTTGTCGGATTTCCGCCTTCGGACTTGTTTCGGCCTTCGGCCTTCGAGCTTCGGCCTTCCGGCGCACCTCTTGCCGACAACAGGGATTTCATACTAATGAGCGCCGCCCTCGAACTTCGCAACCTCCGCTACCGCTACGGCGACGGCACGGAGGCTTTGCGCGGCATCAGCTTCAGCGTCGCCGAGGGCGAATGCGTCGGCCTGATCGGTCCCAACGGCGCGGGCAAGTCCACGCTCCTGCTTCACCTCAACGGCATCCTGCCGGAGCGGCTCGACGGCGCGCCGGCGGTGTTCGTGTTTGGCGAGCCGCTGACCGAGGCGGTGCTCGACAAGATGCGCCGCGCGGTGGGCGTGCTGTTCCAGGATCCCGACGACCAGCTTTTCTGCCCGACGGTGTTCGAGGATGTGGCGTTCGGCCCGCGGCAATTCGGCCTCAGCGAGGCCGGCGTGGCGGCGCGGGTGAGCGCCGCGTTGAAGCGGGCGGGACTGGAGCATTTCGAGAAGCGCTCACCGATCCATCTCAGTCACGGCGAGAAACGGCGCGTGTGCCTCGCCGGCGTGCTGGCGTGCGAACCGCGCGTGCTGGCGCTCGACGAGCCGACGAGCGACCTCGACCCGCGCGGCCGGCGCGAGTTGAAGGAGCTTCTGCGCCAACTGCCCGTGACGAAGATCATCGCGACGCACGACCTGGAACTGGTGGTGGAACTGTGTTCGCGCGCGATCGTGCTCGACCGCGGTGAAGTCGTCGCGCAGGGCCCGAGCGCGTCGCTGCTGGCGGACGAGCCGCTGATGCTCGCGCATGGTTTGGAAATGCCGCACATCCTCAGGCATCACCATCCCCACGGCGGGTGAGGCGCGCTCAGTCCAAGAACGTCTTCTTCTTGAGCTTGTCGGGCGGGTATTCCTCGAGGCCGCAGTTCAACCCGTGCCTGGTGGTCGTTGGCCGATGCCTTATCCGAAGAAGCCGAGGTGACTGCTGTGAATCCGGCGACCGGGGCGCCCATAACGGACAGTTCGGGAAAGCCCGTCATGAAGACGGAAATGCGCGCCAGCGTCAGCCGCTTGGTGGCGCTCATGGGGATGATGGTCATCTTGCTGATGTTTCTTGGTTTCGGGTCGTTTGCGCTTTACGAGTTCGCGGTCACGGGAAGCGTGCCCGATTCCATCGACAAGGCGATCAAGTTTCTGGTTGCCGGGCTTACCCTGTTCGCCCCTTATGTGGTGAATAAGTTCTCAAATCTGTTCGAGAGCCTCGCCCCCAAGGGGAAATAATCCACTGGGCGTCGGCATGTCGAGTTCTCTCCTTCTGCCTCGGGGCATTTGCCGGCCCGATACGGCAGGAACAATGCAGTTGATCCAGGGGGGCGCACGCGCCCTCGCGTGCGGCCATCGGCGCCTCGCCGATGGCTTGCCGTTGTTGTGAGGCACCCCGTTGGGTTCGCCGTCTTGAAAACCAGAACGTGTTCGGCGAGGGCGCCGAATACCGCACGCGAGGCGCGTGCGCTCCCCACTGCAACTGAATCGTTCTGGCTACGGCAGGAAGGTCTTCTTCTTCAACTTGTCGGGCAGGTATTCCTCGATGACGTAGTTCAGGCCGTGCTTGGCAAAGGCCTGTTGCTCGATGCGGACGCCCATCTTGAGCATCTGCCCGATCGCCTTCTGCCATTCCACGTGGTGCTTGATGAACGGGTCGTTCTTGAGCGCGTCCTGCGCGCGCTTGATGTCCACGTCCTCCAGCGGGTGCGTCGCGTCCTCCAGGTCGTAGTCAATGATGTCCTGCGGCGTCACGCCGAGGTAGTGGGCCTGCGGCACGCAGAAGAACTTGTTGATGTGCGCCGACTGGCCCGAACCGACCTTGAGCGTGCGGTAGATGTTGCCGTAGCCGTAAGGGTCGCCGTCGGTGAACGCCAGCACCGGCAGCTTCCGGTCGTCGGCGAGCCGCCGGATGAACCGCCGGCACGCGCGCGTCGGCACGCCGCTCATCGAGATGAGGATGCAGTTGGCCGTCTCGAAGTAACGGTGGTGGACGAGACGCTGGAAGAGTGAGCTGGTCTCAACGACGAGGACGAACTTCGCCTTCGTCTCGAATCGCATGTGTTCGACCTGGCTGGGGATGCTCCACGCGCCCGTGCCGAGCTTGGCGCAGTTGATCTTGATCTCCTCGTCGGTGGCCGGGTCGCGGTCAATGACGACGAGCGGCCCCGTGACCTCGCCGCCGCGTTCCTCGGGGATGTAGCCGAGCTGCTCGCGGTTGATGGCGAGCATCGCCTCCATGTCGTCCAGCAACGTATCGCTCTCTGGCTGCTCCTCGAAACGGCACTCGCCCCAGCTCTTGGCGTTGTAATAGACCTCGCGTTTGCCGGCGATGTCGTTCTTGAGCAACAGGTCGTTCTTCGTCGTCGCGAGCAGGCGCACGGACTGGGCGAAGGTCTTGACCGTGTTGTAGCTCAGCGTGCGCGTGGCCTCCTTGCCGATCATCTCGAAGTAGCCCTTCTTCGGGTCATACTTCACGTTCGACAGCGCGCGGATGGGGAACCGCATCTCCGGCTTGCGGAACTTCTTGATGATGTCGGTGTGAATCTCGTCCGCCACGCGGTCAATGCGGTTCGCCGCCTCCTTCTTGGAGATCACTCGCGGCGCGTCGGCGCCCGTTGGGGTTGGCAGCTTCGTCGTCTTGCTCTTGCCCATCGTTGTCCTTGTAATCAAATCGGTTTAGTCACGGCCCAGGAACCTCTCGAACTCGCCGCCGAGCAGCAGGTGCGCGTCGCGTTCGATCTCGCCGCGCGTCAGCTTCCAGCCCGCGTCGAGCAGGTCGCGATACTTGTCGGTGAGCACGCGCGCCAGGATGCGGCGGAAGTGGTCCCACTTGTAGATGAGCTGGTCGAGCACGCGGCAGTCGGAGTGCTGCGGCGTCACGCTGAGGCCGAGCAGTTCCAGCCGCATCCGCGTCATCTCCTCGATGAGGCTCGGGTCGTTGAGGAACCACCAGCAGCCGAAGATGTGGAGGTTGGGGAATTTCCGCGCGGTGATGCAGAGCGCGTGCTGGTTCTCCCGTGAGAGCATCGTCACGAGGAACTTGTTCTGCGGGTGGTTCGCGCAGAGGTGGACGACCGGGTCGAGTGAGGATGGTTTCACCAAGCCGTCGCCGGCGAGCCGCAGCGCGGGATTGACCTGGCGCGAGACGCCGATCATCAGCGCGAACGGGATGTCATACTCGCGGCAGTGCGGGAGGATGCAGCGCTCGATGAGATGGCTGCGTTTGGACTCGTCCGGGAACGCGAAGTCCGGCGTGAGCGAGACGGCGAGGTAGAGCGGCTGTATCTGGTGCGTCCAGTCGTCAAGGAAGCGGCGCACCTCGGCGACGGTCTTGTCGTTGATGTCGCTGCCGGCGTTATAGCCCATCTCGCGCAGGCGGGGCGCGTTGGCGTCCCACGCCATGAGGATCTCGTCAATCCGCAGCGCGGCGGCGAACCGGTCGTCGCGCTTGAAATCCTTCATCCACACCGGCCGCTCCAGCGAGTCGAACGGGTTGTTGGTCATCACGACGCGCTCGACGCGGGAGACCTCGAGCACGCGGTTGATGTAACGCTGCGGCGTCCAGCGTTTGAGTTCCTTGCGCACGGCGGCGAGGTCGCGCTTCTTCACGTCGAAGCCGAGCTGGTTGAGGCAGGTGACGACGCCGCGGCAGGCCTCGGAGACGGGCGACTTCTCGATGAAGAGCGTCTGCCAGATGAGGTCGGCCTGCCGCGTCTTCGACATCTTCCAGAACTTGTCGTAACCGATCACCTCGGCGCGCATGACCTCGGCGACGAGGTAATGGTAGGTGAGCAGTTCGTCCACGCCCCAGAGCAACAGTTCGCCAAACGCGGCGTCGTAGAGGTGGGTGTGGATGTCGAAGACGGGCGCGGTCTCCACGACGTTGCGGATCGTCTTCTCCAAGGTGGTTTTGGTGATGACCGTGTGTGGGTTCATGGACGTTTTTTGTGGAAGGTGGTGAGGTGGCTGGTCTGCTCGACGAGGGTGGCGAGCGGCCGGAGGTCGCCGTGGGCGGGCAGGCCCCGGGCCGTCGCGTGCGCCATCGCATCGCATATCTGGATCGCGAACCGCAAAGCCTGCAGCGTGTCCCCGGTCAGCCGCGCTGTGCCGGTCCGGCGGGCAAGCGGTTCGCCGCAGATGTAATCGATGAACAGCAGCGGACGGCCCTCGATGACCTCGACGAACTGCGCCCCGACGATGTTGGCGTGGCGGCCGAGGCTGACCCACGCCTGCGCCGCCTGCACGAACGGCTTCGCGGCGCCCTCGTCGGCCGGCGTTCGCGCCGCGAGCACGCGCCGCAACTTCGCATCGTAAACGACATGGACCACGTCCACATCGCTCTCGATGACGCGATAGACCGTCCAGCGGTCCCCGATTTTGCCGCCGATGGTCCAGTGTGTGGCCATGACGCCGCCTCCGTTTCGTCGTTTACTTCGTCACCTGCAGATGCGTGCGCTCCAACAACTTCTTCAATTTGCCGATGACCTTTCCTTCCCGTCTGTCGTCGAACTTCAGGATTTGTTTCAAACCGAGCGCGAGGTGCGGGATGTAGAGCTGCATGTAGTCGCGCTTGCGCCGCGCCTCCAGGTCGCGCCGGCGGCGGCTCAGATAGACCGACAGCCGCCGGCCCAACTCCTGCAAGCCGAGCGTCAACTCGCGCAGAATCTCGTCGTAGCTCGCGACCGCTTCCTTGCTCTCGCTGGTGAACGGCACCCAGACGCTGGCCACGTGGACGAACAACGTCACCGGCCCCATCGGCAACTGCCCGCGCGGCTGGCCCAAGCCGTAGTTTTTCCAGTCAACGCCGATGACGGACTTGGTGATGGCGCACGCGCCCTGCTGGTAGAGCAACGGCACGCGGTTCGCGAACCGCAATAGGCGGATCGGCTCCTCGGCCGTTTGCGGCTCTCCATTGCCCGCCGCCCGTTTCGGCTGGCCGGGGTTCGTGTAGGCGATGCCCATCTCGATCTGGAACGGGTTGCCGCGATAGACCGACGGCGCGCGCGTGACCGCGTCGTAATAGCTGGCCTGCACCTCTTTCTTCAACCCCGTGAGAATCTGCTCCTCGCCGATCGGCGAGATGCAATCCAGCGGCGGGTTCATCAGCTTGGTCTCGCCGATGGCCTTGTAGAGGCTCTCGCTCTCGCGAAACGCGACGTTGCTGGGGCGCGAGGTCGGCTCCAGCCCGGCCCGCTGGCAGACCTCAAGCGCCACGCGGTCGCTGACGCGGCTGAACTCGGTGTGCAGGAACGACCGCACGTTGCGCGCGTGCGAATTCTTCAGAAGCTGCATCAACATGCCCAACTCGATGCCGTGCGGGTGCGGCTTGATCTCCCTGGGCTGAAAGGGCAGCAGCTTGGCGCCGCGCTCGAAGACGACCCACTCTGGCTCGGGATTCTCGATTTCTGATTTCCGATTTCTGATTTCGTCTTTGTTTCGGATTTCGGATTTCGGATTTCGGATTTCCGCCTCCGCGGCCGGCGCGGGCTTCTCCTCCTTCGGCAGCAGCCAGAGGCGGTAACGAAACGTGACGTGCGGGTTGGCGATGGCGCAAGCGAGGAGGTATTCGTCCACGCCCTGCCGGCCGCGCTGATAGGTCGCCTCCAGTTCGATCTCGACGCGCGTGCCGTGGTGCTGGTCCCAATTCACCTCGTCGTCTTTGACGATGTGCGGCTCGTTCTTGCGCGTGTCAATCTGCAGCTCGTAGTAGTGGGCCTTCTTCTTCGGGCCGATCTTCGAGGTGATCTTGGTGGAGACGCCGGTGGTGAGCTGGCCATACATGCCGGCGGCGGAGATGCCGATGCCCTGCTGGCCGCGGCTCATGCGCAGCCGGTGGAACTTCGAGCCGTAAAGCAGCTTCGCGAAGACCTTCGGGATTTGCGCCTTCACGATGCCGGGGCCGTTGTCGGTGATGATGACGCGGAAGCGGTTCTCAGCGGTCTGGATCAACTCCACGCCGACCTCCGGCAGGATGCCGGCTTCCTCGCACGCGTCGAGCGAGTTGTCCACGGCCTCCTTGACGGTGGTCAGCAGTGCCTTGCGGGCGTTGTCGAAGCCGAGCAGGTGGCGGTTCTTGAGGAAAAACTCCGAGACCGAAATCTCCCGCTGCTTTTTTGCCATGACCTCCGCCGCGCTCTTCGGCTCCTCCGCGGGCGGCGCGGCTTCGGCAGGCGGCGGCGGCGGTGGAGCGGCGGCGGCAGGCTTCTTCTTCGGTTCCGGCTTGGATTTCTTGGCCGGCTTTGCTTTGGCGTGTTTTTGGGCGCTTCGGCTCATGGCTATGATGGGGATGTTAGCACAGAACCCAAGTTGGACTCCACTGATGGTTTGCGCCGCGGGTAGGGCCGGGCGCAACTTGACACACGCACCACGATCAAGTCCCAGA
>DYDC01000004.1 GCA_020718125.1 Methylacidiphilum sp.
GAAATACAATCCTGCATCGCCCAAACGGCCCCTTCTGGCACCCCTTGCGTGGTGCATTGTCGGCGATGCCTGCCGGGGGTCTCGCAGACTCGACCCCCGGCTACTCTCTGGCAACCCTTCGGGTTGCCACAGACACTCCCACGGAAAACAGCGAAGACCCCTCGCCGCTCAGGTTGGCCAACCCAAGGCATGGGGGCAGTGCGCGGATGCGCCCGAGCGACTCCGGTTATCCCAAAATCCCGCCCTGGCTGGCGTTGGTGACGAGCTTCTGGTAGCGGGCGAGCCAGCCGCCGAGGTCGCGCTTCACGGGTTTCCACGTCTTCTTGCGCTCGGCCAGTTCGGCTTCGGGCACGCAGATGTCTATCCGGCGGTTCGGGAAATCAATGCGGATGCGGTCGCCGGGTTTCAGCAGGCCGATGGGACCGCCCTCGGCGGCTTCAGGGCTGACGTGGCCGATGCACGCGCCGGCGGTGCCGCCGCTGAAACGGCCGTCGGTGATGAGGGCGCATTTGTCGCCGAGGCCCATGCCGACGATGTAGCTGGTGGGCGAGAGCATCTCCTGCATGCCGGGGCCGCCGCGCGGGCCTTCGTTGCGGATGATGACGACGTCGCCGGCCTTGACCTTGCCGGCGAGGGTGCCGGCGCAGGCGTCGTCCTGGCTCTCGAAGATGACGCACGGCCCCTCGAACACGAAGCCGTGGCCGCAGTTGGCCTTGAACGCGTCGCTGATGCCGGCGGTCTTGACGACGCTGCCTTCGGGCGCGAGCTGGCCGTAGAGAATGGCAAGGCCGCCGTCGGGTGAGTAGGCGGTGGCCTGGGTGCGGATGCAATCCTGCGCGTTGAACATGAACGCCGGGTCGTAGGGCATGAGGCCGGCTGGTTCGGCGGCGGCGATCTGCGCGGGGCGCGTGTCGCGGTAGGCTTTGCTGATGAGCCACGTGTGGCGGTAGCGAGGGAAGCGGATGAGGCTGCGAATCTTCTTCTCCGCGCTCTTGGCGTATTGCCAGAAAATCAGGATCGGCGTGTCTCTCAACTGGCCCAGTTCGGCGCGCACGAGGCCCTTGAACTCCGCCAGCCGTTGCTTGAAGCCCGCCTCGATCTCGGCGACGCCGCGCCATGTGGTGGTTTCGTCCACCTGCAACTCGGCGTCGTCGGCAAAGAGCGTTGCGCACGTCGCGGCGTCGCCGGCGTTAAACGCCGCTGCGAGTCGCCAAAGCGTGATGGCGCGCGGGTCGCCGGGGAAGAACATCATCGGCTTGGGCGCGAGATTGCCGCTGGCGGTGCGGGCGGCGGGGCCGAGCTTGTCGTTCGGATCCACCACGATCGCTGACGCGCCAGCGACACGCGCGGCTCTCGCCCAAGGCGTGCATTTTTCGGAGCGCACGTCCCATTCGTCAATGTTCTCGCCGATGGTTTTGCCGGTGACGGTCTTGCAGTTGAGGTTCAGCACGCCCATCCGTTTCAACTCGCCGAGGATGGTGTGGATGCCACCGGCGCGATGCACGTCCTGGAGATGATAGGCCGAGGACGGCGAGACTTTGCACAGGCACGGGATGCGGCGGCTGATGGCGTCAATGCGTTTGATGTCGTAGGCGATGCCGGTCTCGCGCGCGATGGCGAGGGTGTGGAGGACGGTGTTGGTGGAGCCTCCCATGGCGACGTCTAGCATGATGGCGTTGTCGAACGCCTCCAGCGTGGCGATGTCGCGCGGCTTGAGGTCGTGCTCGACGAGCTTGACGATGGCGCGCGCGGCGCGCTCGTAGAGGGCCTCGCGTTCCTTCGAGACGGCGAGCGCCGTGCCGTTGCCGGGCAACGCCATGCCGAGCGCTTCGCAGAGGCAGTTCATCGAGTTGGCTGTGAACATGCCGGAGCACGAGCCGCAGGTTGGGCAGGCGGATTGTTCGAGCTTCGTCAACTGTTCCGCCGTGATCTTGCCGGACTGAAGCTCCGCCACGCCTTTGAACACTGTGATGAGGTCGGTCGCGCTGCTGGCCGGTTGCAGGTAGCTGGCGAGGTCTTCGTGCGTGGCCTTCTGCTCGGCGATGCCCGCCGCCATCGGGCCGCCGCTGACGAAGACGGTGGGGATGTTGACGCGCATGGCGGCCATGAGCATGCCGGGGACGATCTTGTCGCAGTTCGGGATGCAGACCATGCCGTCGAAACAGTGCGCCTTGAGCATCGTCTCGACCGTGTCGGCGATCAGTTCGCGCGACGGCAGCGAGTAAAGCATGCCGCTGTGGCCCATCGCGATGCCATCGTCCACGCCGATGGTGTTGAAGATGAACGGCACGCCGCCCGCCTCGCGCACGAGGCGCTTGACCAGCGCGCCGACTTCGTTGAGGTGGGCGTGTCCGGGGATGCAGTCGGTATAGCTGTTGCAGATGGCGATGAACGGCTTGCCCCAATCGTCCTCGGATTCGATGGAGCCGGTGGCCCGCAGCAGCGAGCGGTGCGGGGCGCGTTCAAAGCCTTTCTTGATGATGTCGGAGCGCATGGTCGTGAGTTCTTTCGCTAAGATTTCGCCGTCAGACTCGCCGCAGATTTGGTCAAAGTCAAGGGCCTCAGTGGCCCCGATCAATGGTCGCGGCGCAAGCATGAATCCTGCAAAAACGAGCGGATTTTTCTTGTTCTTCCGCGTTCCAGTTCGGATAAGGTGCGGGACGCTTGTTTGGCCCCCCGGATCGAACAGAAGCGGTTTTTTTACATATCGGGTGGCTTCCTCACGTTCAGCCTGGAGCGGCGCGGGTGAGGGGCCGCAGTTGTCGAACATATGACCGGATCGAACATATTGATTACAGGCAGCACGGGGCTGGTGGGCATGCACGTGCTCTACGAGTTGCTAGGCGACGCCGGTCGCGGCAACCTTGCCGGCACGATCTATCCGGTCCTGCGGACGACTCCGCCCGTGACCGCCTCGCAGCGCATGGATGGGATTCTCCAGAACGGGTTCGTGCCCGCCTCGCTTCGCGACTGCGTCTCCCCGGCCCGGAAGGTGATCCGCCCGTTGGCTGCCGACCTGTGCGATTCCGCCAGTCTCAAGCAGGTCATTCGCAGTTCGATTCCCGCAGGCGAGCCATTGACGGTCGTCCACTGCGCCGGCTCGGTGAATCTCGAGACGACGCAGGAGGCCAAGGACGACGTTCACGCGCACAATTACAACGGGACGTTGAACCTCCTGCGCGCCCTGGACGGCTACGACGCGCGGTTTATCTACGTGGGCACGGTGTTTTGTTCGGGGATCCAGCGGGGGCGCATCGGGGACGATTACCTGAGCCTGCCGTCGCGGGTTTACCGCAATCCGTATGAGGAATCCAAAGGCAGGATCGAGTTGGAGATCGCCCAGTATTGCCGGGAGAAAGGCATCCGTTTTCAGATGCTTCGGCCAAGCATCATTTGTGGCCGGGTGATGGAGGAGCCGTTGTATTACACGCCCAAGTTCGACGTGTTCTACGGCTGGCTGAAGTTTTTCTGGCAACTGAAGAAGGCCGGCCTGCACAGCCCCCTGCGCCTGTGCATCGGCGAGAAGGCCACGATGAATGTCGTGCCGGTTGACTTTGTCGCCAAGACCATCATCAAGGCCGTGCACCAGGACACGGGCCAGCTCAACATCGCCAATCCGGCGGCGGTCAACACGCTGCAGGTAACCCAGGCGGGTCTCGAGTGCATCGGCTACGAGGATGTGCGTTTTGTGGAATCCGTCCCGAAAGACCTCAACCGGGTCGAGCAGTTCTACTACAAGACCGTGGGCGCGTTGTTTGACAGTTACATCAACGACGACGCGAGCATCTACGATTGCAGCAAGCTGCTGGCGTTCATGGCCCCCGTCACGATCCCGCCCCTGGTGGAGCACCTCGCCGGCATCGTCTCCTTTGCCATGCAGTTCGACTTTGACGACAGGAAGATCAACCATGCAGTGCGGGCGGGCGCGCATCGCGTAGTTGCTTGCGGCGCGCAGTCAGGGTAAAAGATACCGGATGCCATGAAGGAACACCTATGAGTGAAAGCAGCCCAAGCAATTCGGAGATTTACAAGCGAATCACCTCCGTCGTCGCGAAGGTCCTGGACGTTCCAGAAGACTCCATCAAGCCGGAAAGCAACTACGTCAACGACCTGAGCGCCGACTCCTTGGACCGCATCACTCTGGTCATGGCCCTGGAAGACGCTTTCAAGCAGCAGATCCCCGATGAGGATTTGGCGCAGTTGACGACGGTCGGCTCGACTGTTGCTTACATTGAAACCAAACTGGCGGCCAAGAATCAGTCCTAGCCCATGAGCAGAAGGGTCGCGATCACCGGCCTGGGGGCGTTTTCCGCGATCGGGACCAACGTGGAGGAGTTCTGGCGCGGCTGTCTGGAGGCCAGGTCAGCCGTTGCCGATATTCCGGCGAAATGGAATGACTTCCACCACTACAACTCGCGGGTCTGGTCTCCCCTGCCGGCACTGGCCAAAAGCAGCGACCTCGTAAACGACATCGAGAGGACCAAGCTGGATGCGGCGGCGGTGCTCGCCATGGAGACGGCCGCGGAAGCCCTCCGCAATGCCGGCGTGCCGTTCTCCCGCGTGGACACCAAGCACAACATCTTCGCGCTGGCCAACACGGATGCCGGGCGGGCGGGCGTGTTCGTCGGCACCGGCGTGGGCGGCATCGGTTCGCTCTTGTCGAACGCCGCCTATCACATGTTGTCCCCGCAGCCGCCGCGGCTGCAGCAAATCGCGAAAACCCTCGCCTCGTCGGAACAACACCAGGAAAGCCTGCGGACCGCCGAACGCATCGCAGCCGACATCCGGATCCCTTTCAGGGCCAATCCCTTCGTGGTCTCGATGATCATGCCCAATGCGGTGTCCGCCAATGTCGCCATCAAGTTCGGCATCCACGGGCCTGCGCAAACGAACTGCTCCGCCTGTTCATCGGGCACCGTGGCCATCGGCACCGCCTTTCGCGCCGTGCAGAGCGGCGCCATTGACACGGCCATCGCCGGCGGCGTCGAGCATCTCAACGACGACTACGGGATATTGTTCCGCGGCTTCGACATGGCCCGGACGCTGGTCGTTCGCGGCCAGCAGCCGTTCCGCAACGACCAGCTCAACCGGCCGTTCGACCGCGACCGGTCAGGGTTCCTCTTCAGCCAGGGCGGCTGCGGCGTCATGGTCCTGGAGGAACTGGAGCACGCGCGCGCCCGCAAGGCCCGCATCCTCTGCGAAGTCGCGGCTTACTCCGAGACTTGCGACGGCTTCAACATCATGATGATCGAGCCAAAGGGGCGACAAATCACGAGGATGCTGGCGCGCCTGCTCGACTCGGCCGGCTGCGCGGCGGCGGACGTGGACTACGTCAACGCCCACGGCACCGGCACCCATCTCAACGACGCCGCCGAGACGGAGGTCATCGAGCGGGTTTTCGGAAAGACCCCGCTGGTCAACTCCACCAAGTCACTGCTCGGCCACACCATCGGCGCCAGCGGAGCGCTCGGCGCGATCGTCGCCGCCCTTTCCATCCGGGACGGCACCACCCACGTCTGCAAGAACCTCGACAACCCGATCCGCGACCTCAACTTCGTCCGCTCCGCCGGCAGCCACCGCATCCGGACCGCCGTCGCCCAGTCGTTCGCCTTTGGCGGACACAACGCCGCGTTGCTGTTGAAGGCGATGGCATAGCTTGCGCCGGCTGGACGCGCGGACGGGCGCATCCACAAAACCATGAAAGCGATTCGAGCCGCACTCATCTCCCGCGCTGGCGCAATCCTCGCGCTTTCCGCAACTGCCGTCGCCGGCGATTTGGAACAGGACTGGAACAACCCACCCCGCGACGCGCGGCTGCGCGCCTACTGGTGGTGGCTGAATGACTGCGTGGACAAGGCGGTCATCACCCGCGACCTCGAAGAGATGAAGGCGAAGGGCTTCGGCGGCGCGCTCATCTGCGACGCCGACGGCTCTGCCCTGGACGGCAACGACCGCGCCCCGCACGGGCCGACTTTTTTCTCGCCAGAGTGGCGCGAGCTTTACAAACACACGCTCCGCGAAGCCGGCCGGCCCGGCCTGGAGATGAGCCTCAACATCCAGAGCGGCTGGAACCTCGGCGGCCCGATGGTCACAGCCGACGACGCGGCCAAGAAGCTCGTCTGGTCGGAGACGCGCGTCACCGGCCCGGCGAAAATCACGCAGAAGCCGCCCGATCCAGCCAGCCGTGACGGTTGCCACCGCGACGCTTTCGTGGTGGCGTATCAGTTGAAAGAGGCGGAAGCGAAGAACGTCTTCGTCGGCCTCAAGTCGTGCTCCGGGCAACCAACCCAGCCACTCAAGCATCCCGCCGACGGCAACCCGGACACGTTCCGGATTTCCACCACTGGCAAGCTGCGCGCCGGCCCTTCGCGCCAACGGCCGGCGTGGGTGCAGTTTGAGTTTCATGCGCCGACGAGCGTCGAGCGGCTCACGATCCAGCCGCGTCCGAGCTACGGGCCGCGCGAATGCGAGCCGCAGGTTTCCGACGATGGCAAGACGTTCCGCGCCGTAAAGGCGTTCACGGCAGACGAGAAGAAGGAGACGGTCGTGACGTTCGACGCCGTGACGGGTCGCGCATTCCGGCTCGCGGTCTATAGCGCGTTCGATCGCGGCTCGCCCAAAGCGCCGCGCAACGTCCAGATCGCCGAACTGCGCCTCTCCGGCAAAGGCGGCACATGGCCAGACAGCGCCGGCGCGAAACGCCAAACGCTCAAGGATTGGGAACAGAAAGCCGGTCACAGGCCGCTCCATTTCTCCGCGCCAGACACGTCGTTGCTGTTCAAGGAATCGCCCGCCGAGCCGGGCGAGGAAGACGCTCGCGCCGCCAGCGTGCTCGACCTCACCGCAAAGCTCGGCAAGGACGGCGCGCTGCGCTGGAACGCGCCCGCCGGCTCGTGGCAGGTGCGGCGTTTCGGTTGCACCATCGCCAACCATTCCTATGTCCCGACTTGCAGCGAAGGCTGGAACGGTTTCGCGCTCGACGCGCTCGATGCGGGCGCGTTCCGGCGCTACTGGAATGCGGTGGTGGAGCCGCTCATTGCCGACGCCGGGCCGCCGGCGTGAAGCCCGACTTCGAGGTTGGAGTTCAGGCTTCAGCCTGCGATCCGGCTCCCGGACAGCCTAAAGGCTGGACTCCAACCAACCCGCCCGACCTCGACTACATCCACCGCCGCGACGGCAACGCCGACATCTACTTTGTTGCCAACCGCACCAACCGCGCCGAGCGCGTCACCCGCACGTTCCGCGTCGCAGGCAAGGCGCCGGAGTTGTGGGACGCCGTGAGCGGCGAACGCCGTTTCGCCGCCGCCTACATCGAAGCCGACGACCGCACGAGCCTGCCGCTGGAGTTCGCGCCGTGCGGCTCGCGGTTCGTCGTCTTCCACGAACCAGCCGCGAGCCGTCCCGCGACCGCGAAAAGCAACGCGGCGGAGTTCAAACTCGTCCATGAACTGCCTGCGCCGTGGACGGCCCATTTCGTGCCCGGCATGAGCGCGCCCGAACGCGACTCACGCGAAATGCTCCGCTCCGACACGCGCCCGATCGTCTTCGACAAGCTCACTTCCTGGACCGGGCACAGCAATCCCGGCATCAAGTTCTACTCCGGCATCGCCACCTACACCAAGACCTTCGATGCTCCAGGCGAGGATGGGTCTATTTCGTCCGATGCCATTCGCGGACATCTTTCGAATCGGCCGGATAAGCCCGCTGTTGCAGAATCTTGGACACGCGCAGCCGTTCGGCCGAACTCATGGCAAGCTGCTGTTGAATATCCCACTCCGCCGCCTCTTTGAAGCCCTTACACTTGTGCGCGACTGCTTCCATGCCGGGTATGATGGCCAAAAGACGCTGTCTCTGCAACTGCCAAAGCATCCGATCCGCGCGGTGATGAACTTCCAGCCGGTGGAATGCACGGCGCAGTGACGGAGGAGAGGTAAGAGGGAAGACGCGACACGGGAGCCGGGTTGACAAGCTGTCGGCCCACCCCTAGCGTCCCTGCCGCAATGGCGTTACTGGATCGCGAGAAGCGGCTGAAGTTTCTCAACTTGGGCGAGCGCGATGCGCAACTGCTGCGGGCGCTGCGCCCCTTGTTTGAACAACGGGCGGCTGCGGTGGTGGATGCGTTCTCTGCACGGCTCCTGGCGTTTCCCGAAACGGCCCAGATCGTGCGGGACCGCACGACAATGGAGCGCCTGAAGGCGCTCCATCTGGCTTACCTGCTCCGCATCACGGAGGGCGCGTTTGACGACGAATACTTCGCCGGCCGGCGGCGGATGGGTCAGACCTACGAACGCGTTGGGCTGGCGCCACGGTTGTTCCTGATCGCCTTCAGCTTCTACTTCGAGCTGCTGACGCCGCTGATCCGAGAGTTTCTCCATAACGATGCCACGCATTGCCATGAGACGGTCATCGCGTTCGAGAAGACGCTGATGCTCGACGTATCGCTGGCGATGGACGCGTATATCGCCAGCGACCGTTACCGGCACTTGCAGCAACTGGAGAGCATCGTCAACGACTCGGCGGATGTCATCTTCCTGCTCGACGGCGAGAAACGGTTCCGGACCTGGAACCGCGCCGCCGAACACATCTTTGGCTGGAAGGCCGAGGAGATGCTCGGCAAACCGGTCACGGAGATCATCCCGCCGGAAGTCTTGAAAACAGGCGAACTGGAGCGGATTGACCACGAGATCGCGCAGCACGGGCACTATCAGTTCGAAACAGCGCGCATGGCGCGCGATGGCCGGCGCGTGCCGGTGGAGTTGACGCTGTCCCTGATGCGCGACCAGCAAGGCCACGCCATGGGGTGCTCGGTCATCCTGCGCGACATCACCGAGCGCAAGCGGCTGGAGGAATCCAAGCTGCAATCCGAACGGCTCGCAGTCATCGGCACCATGTCCGCAAAGCTCGCCCATGAGATCCGCAACCCGCTCAGTTCCGTCCTGCTGAACCTCGACCTCGTCCGCGACGAGCTTGCGTCGCTCGGCAAGGCCGGCGGCCACAGCCCGGCCGAACTGCACGCGCTGATCCGCACCATGGATGCGGAGGTGCGCCGCATCGAGCGTGTTACCGCGGACTACCTGAAGTTCGCCCGGCTGCCCAAGCCGCAGCGCGAACGAGTCTCCCTGAACGAACTGCTCGTCAATGGCCTGGCTTTCATGCAATCGCTGTTCGACTCGGCTGGTGTGAAACTTCAGACGGAGTTCGACCCGTATCTGCCGCCGATCCGGGCCGACGAAAGCCAGGTCTGGCAGGCGGTCCTCAACGTCATCCGCAACGCCGTCGAAGCGATGCCCAACGGCGGCACCCTCACGTTGCAGACGTTCCGCAGCGATGCCGGCAACGTCGTGCAGATCACCGACACGGGCCACGGCATGACCCCGGAGCAGCGCCAGAAACTCTTCAAGCCGTTCTTCACCACCAAAACCGGCGGCACCGGCCTCGGCCTGCCTTTGACCCAGCAGATCATCACCGAGCACGGCGGCCGCATCGAATGCGAGAGCGTGGCCGGCAAGGGCACGACATTCACCATCCACCTGCCGCAATCAACGGACACCTGATATGGACACTAGAGCACGCATCCTCATCGTGGACGACGAAGTCGAACTCTGCCGCGCCGCGGAAAAGATTCTCGCCCGCGAAGGCTGCCGCGTCGCCACCTGCTTCACGGCTGGCGACGGCCTCGCGCGCTTCGAGCGCGAGGGCGCCGACCTGCTCATCACCGACCTGATGCTGCCCGACCAGGACGGCATCGCCGTGCTGCGCCGCGCCAAGGAGCTGCGCCCCGACGTCGAGGCCATCGTCATCACCGCCCACGGTTCCGTCGAAACGGCGGTCGAGGCGATGCGGCTCGGCGCCTACGACTTCATCCTCAAGCCGATTGACCGCGCCGTGCTGGTCAAGACAGTGGCCAAGGCGCTGGAAAAGCAGGGGCTGGCCGCCGAGAACCGTCTCCTGCGCAAACAACTCCAGCAACAGCATGGCGAGGATGCGCTCGTCGGCAACAGCCCCGCGATGGCGGCCGTCAAGAAACTCATCCGCCAGATTGCCCCGACCGATGTCAGCATCCTCATCCAGGGCGAAAGCGGCACCGGCAAGGAAGTCGTCGCCGACATCCTCCACGCGCTCAGCCAGCGCCGCAGCCAGCCCATCGTCAAGATCAGTTGCGCCGCCATCCCCGAGACGTTGCTCGAGAGCGAACTCTTCGGCTACGAACGCGGCGCGTTCACCGGCGCCATCGGCTCGAAACAGGGCAAATTCGAGGCCGCGCACAACGGCACATTGTTCCTCGACGAGATCGCCGAGATGATCCCCGCGTTGCAGGCCAAGCTCCTGCGCGTGCTCCAGGACGGCCGGTTCCAGCGCCTCGGCAGCACCCGCGACATGCGGGTGGACGTGCGCGTCATCAGCGCCACGCACGTGGACATCCCCGTCGCCATCGAGCAGAAAAAATTCCGCGAAGACCTCTACTACCGCCTCAACGTCGTCCACATCAGCCTGCCGCCCTTGCGCGAGCGCCGCGAGGACATCCCGCTGCTGGCCGGCCATTTCCCGACCAAATACGCCGCCCGCATGCAGAAAAACGTCGCCCGCATTGCGCCGAAGGCCCTCGATCAGTTGCTGGCCCATCACTGGCCCGGCAACGTCCGGGAATTGGAGAACGCCATCCAGCGCGCGCTTGCTGTCACCGTCGAGGACACCATCCGAAGCGTTCAGCTCCTCCCGCCCATCGGCGCCGCCCCCGCGCCGGTCGCCGCCACAGGCCCCGCTGTCTCGATTCCCATAGGCACGCCGCTCGAAAAAGCCGAACACCAACTCGTCACCGAGACGCTCAAGCAATGCGGCGGCAACAAGGAGAAAGCCGCCAAAATCCTGGGTGTTTCCTCCCGCACGCTCTACCGCCGCTTCGCGGCAACGCGACCGTAAGGCTCCCAACTGAACAACGGAGGCGCGTGCGTTTCCCTGACCCGCTCCAGATTTCGGATTTCGGATTTCCGACGAAGCCGCCGGTCACGCCGGCATGAGGCCGGTGAGGGTGCCGTCGTCGGCGACGGCGGCGCGCTCGGCGGCGGGGACCTTCGGCAGGCCGGGCATGGTCATGATGTCGCCCGCGTAGCAGACGATGTAGCCCGCGCCCGCCATGAGCCGCATATCGCGGATGGTCACAGTGAATCCCTTTGGCCGGTTCAGCAGCTTCGCGTTGTCGGAGAGGGACAGGTGGGTCTTAGCGATGCACACGGGGAACTTGTCGAGACCCAGCGCGGCGAAGCGATCGGCCATCTCCTGCGCGGCGGGCAGCAGCGTGACGCCATCGGCCCCATACATCGTGCGCGCGATAGCGGCGATCTTGTCAGGGATGCGCGCGTCGGCCGGATAAAGCGGTTTGAACTGGTTGGGCTGGCTGGTGGCCTTGATGACCGCCTCGGCGAGCGCGGTGCCGCCGCGGCTGCCCTTGGCCCACACGTCGGCGAACACACAGGTCGCGCCGGCATCGGCGCACATCTTCTGCACGAGCGCGAGTTCCTCCTTGTGGTCGGTGACGAAGTGGTTGAGCGCGACGACGCAGGGCAAACCGAACGCCTGGATGTTCTCGATGTGTTTGCGGAGGTTCTCGAAGCCGCGCGCGAGGGCGTCGAGGTTCTTCGGGCCGAGTTCCTTCAGCGGCGCGCCGCCGTGATACTTCAACGCGCGCACCGTCGCGACGACGACGGCGGCGTCGGGGCCGAAGCCGCCGGCGCGGCAGATGAGGTCGCAGAATTTCTCGAAGCCGAGGTCGCTCGCGAAGCCGCCCTCGGTGATGGTGAACTCGGCGAGCTGGCGGGCGAGCCGGGTCGCGGCGAGGCTGTTGCAGCCGGAGGCGACGTTGGCGAACGGGCCGAGGTGGACGATGGCGGGCGTGCCCTCGACGGTCTGGACGAGGTTGGGCTTGATGGCCTCGCGAATGAGCGAGGCGAGCGCGCCGACGGCCTTGAGGTCGGTGGCGGTGACGGGTTTACCGTCATGGGTGAACCCGATGATGATGCGGCCAAGACGTTCCTTCGCGTCGGGTAGATTCTTCGCGAAGACGAGCGTGGCCATGATCTCGCACGCGGCCGTCAGCTCGAACCGCGCGTAGCGGTGGCCGGCCTTGTCCTGGATGAGGATGTCGCGCAGGGAGCGGTCGCAGATGTCCATCGCGCGGCGGCTCTGGATGGTGGTCGGGTCAATGCCGAGCGCGTTGCCGTTGAAGATGTGGTTGTCCAACAGCGAGCCGAGCAGGTTCTGCGCGGAGGTGACGGCGTGGAGGTCGCCGGTGAGATGGAGGTTGATGTCTTCGGCAGGCTGGATGGTGGCTTTGCCGCCGCCGGTGGCGCCGCCCTTGAGGCCGAAGAGAGGGCCGAGCGACGGCTCGCGCAACGCGAGGCAGGAGGTGCGGCCGAGCCGCCACAGGGCCATCGAGAGGCCGATGGAGATGGTGGTCTTGCCTTCGCCGGCGGGCGTGGGCGTGATGGCGGTGACGATGACGAGCTTGCCCGGCGCGCGGTCCTTGACGCGGTCGGCGACATGGGGCGCGATCTTCGACTTGGTGCGGCCGTAGAGTTCGAGGTCGCTCGCGGCGAGGCCGAGTTTCCTGGCAATGGCGGTGATGGGTCGGAGTTTCATAATGTTGGTTGGCCCGCTAAATACGCGAAATGACGCGAAAGGGTGCGGCGCATCGGCGAAAGGAACTCAGGCTTTCGGTTTGCCGGGGAGTTTGCCTTCGCGGGCGGCCATGATGTAGTTGGCGCACATCTCGTCGCGGCCGAGGAGCGCCTCGGCGGCGAACATCAGCGCCATCTGGTCAGCGTCGGTCGGGTCAATGATAACGGCGTCCATGCCGGCGCCCATCGCGAGCACGAGCATCGAGCGGTTGAGCCACTTCCGCTCCGGCAGGCCGAAGGAGACGTTGGTGAGGCCGATGCTGATCATCGCGGCGGGGTAGCGCTGCTTGAGGGAGCGGATGGCCTCGAACACCATGTTGCCGTGGTTGGAATCGGTGCTGATGGGACAGATGAGCGGGTCTATGATGATGTCACCCTGCGGCACGCCCGCCGCGAGCATCTGGTCCAGAAGCTTGGCGCCGGCGTCAATGCGGTCGGCCGCCGACTGCGGCATGCCGCGGTCGTCCATGCAAAGCGCCATGACCTTCGGCTTGTGCTCGACGATGAGCGGCAATAGGTTCGCGATGCGCTCGCGCTCGCCGGAGATGGAGTTCACTAGCGGCGTGCCGCGGTGGACTTTCATCGCGGCGGCGATGGCCTTCGGGTTCGGGCTGTCGAGCGAGACGGGAAGGTTCACGGTGTCCTGCACGACCTTCACCAGCCAGCACAGCGCGTCCGGCTCGGCATCGGGACCGACGGTGGCGGCGTTGCAGTCAATGTAGTGCGCGCCCGCGTCGGCCTGCTTCTTGGCCTCGTTCTGGATGAAGGCGGTGTCGCGGTTCTTGACGGCGGGGGCAATGTTCTTGCGGGTTGAGTTGATGCGCTCGGCGATGATCAGCATGACGGTCTCCTTTTCTTGATTGAAATCGGATCAGGCGGCAGCCACAGGCTGCGGCGACGGCGTGAAAGGTTGCACGCCCAGCTTGCAACGTTCAAGCAGAACCGGAATGGCGGCTTCCCAGTGCGGCGCCATGAGATGGACGCCTGCCACGCCCGGCGTGGCGCGGCAGAACTCGATGATCTCCCGCGCGATGGCGATGCCTTCCTCGTCCTTGCTCGCGGCGGCCTCGATGCGTTTCGGGAACTCCGGCGCGACCTTGATGCCGGGGACTTTGCCCAGGAACTCGTAGGCTTTGGCGGACTTCACGGGCATGACGCCGGCGAGAATCTTCGCCTTCTCGGTGAGGCCGTGGTCGCGAGCGACTTTCATGAACTCAGCGAACCGCTTGAGGTCGAACACGACCTGCGTCTGCACGAAGTCGGCGCCGGCGCGGACCTTCTTCATCACGCGCATCACCTGGCCAAGAATCGGGTCGGCGGTCGGGTGGGCGGCGCAGCCGATGAAGAGCTTCGGCCTGAACGGTTCGGCCTTGGCGCTGTCGCGGATGTCGGCCCCGGAAGCGAGTTTGCCCTCGGCGCGCATCCGGTGGAGCATCGCGGTCAACTGGATCGCGTCAATGTCGTGGACCGGCTTCGCGCCCGGATGGTCGCCGATGGTGACGAAGTCGCCGGTGACGGCGAAGACGTTGCGGACGCCGAAAGCGTAAGCGCCGAGCAGGTCGGCCTGGAGCGCGAGGCGGTTGCGGTCGCGGCACGCGAGCTGGAAGATCGGCTCGACCCCGTTCCGCGCGAGCAGTGCCGAGACGGCCCACGAGGGCATCTTCACGGAAGCGGAGGCGTTGTCGGTGACGTTGACGGCGTGGATCTTGCCGCGCAGCATGGTGATGCGCTTCTGCAACGAGGCGAAATCAGGCGCGCGCGGCGGGACGATCTCGGCGGTGACGGCGAACTGCCCGGCGCGCAGCGCGTTCTCCAGCGCGGTGCCGGCGCGAGGCTCGGTCGCCGGCCCGGTGAACGGCGGCATCCAGCAGCCTTTGGGGTGGCCGTCAAGGGTGATGATGCCCTTGACGACGTTCAGCCAAGCGGGCGTGCCTTCGAGCCGCCAGTCAATGGGCGGCTGGATTTTCATCACGCGTTCGATCTGGCCGCGGCGCTCGGCGGCGTTCCAAATCTGGTCCCAGACGCAGCGGTGGCCGGGGATGACCTCGCACATGCCCTCGTGGCTGCCGCCGCACGGGCCGTTGCGAAGGCTCTTGGGGCAGCGCATCGGGCAGTGGAGCTGGCAGGTGCGGAGGATGCACTGGCCGCACATGGAGCAGTTGAAGATCGGCTGTTTCGTGCTCCGCTCCAGGAAGCCGATGGTCCGCGAGAAGCAACCCTGCGCTCGATAGAATTTGAACATGGTCGTAAGTATCCCCGATTGCTGCGGCAGACGTTACGCGAACCGGCTGCGGGCGTATTGTGTTTTGGGCGGAAAGTTTTGTAGTCTGGTGCTTCAGAAGAGGGAGTTGCTTGGATGGCGGCAGATTGAAAATTTTTTCATTTGGGGGCTTGCACTCCGGGAGTCGGGTGATATAGTCCGGCCCGTGGTTTGGGTGTAGGCATCATGCACAGGGTCCTCCCTCCTAGCCTCCTAGCCTTGTGCAGCCTCCCAGCGGCGGGTGACCGCGCTGATGTCTACTTCGCCCCGGGGAGCCTCGGCCTCACGGCCGGGGCTCCTTAGTTTTATGGAAAGACCGCGGCGAAGGCGCCTCACTCCTGCTCGTATTCCACAACCAACTCCGCCGGCTTGCCGCTTTCGCGCGAGAGGTAGTTCACGCCGTCGCAGTTGGCCGGCTCGATGGCAAGGCTGATTTCCTTCAGGCCGTCGAGCGAGAGTTTCAACGGCAGGTCCCGGACTTCCTTGGATTTGATGGGGCCGACGCGGCCGGCTTCCTCGCCGAGCTTGGGATGGTTGGCGTAGGTGATCTCGCTCTCGCTCCATGAACCGGTCACAACACAGACTTTGCCGCCGTCGGTGGATTCGTTGCCGGCGTTGTAGAGCCGCAGCCGCGCGCTGGTCGGCTTGCCGGGAATGGCAAGTTGGAACTTCATGTAGGCGATCTGATGATGATCGTCGCCCATCACGTGCGAACCACCATCCACCAGCAGGACCGCCGCGTTGCCGTAATTCATGGTGGGCGACACGTGGATGACGTGGGCGTCTTCGGCCGCTTTCAGCGCCACGCGACCGCCGCGGCCGAGGTAGTCAATGTCCGCCGTCTTCTCCACCTCAACAGAACCGTCCCCCCGCAGGAGCCGAACCTTCGCCGGATAACGGGACGGCAATCCCGGCTTCGCCACGGCGGTCTTGAGCGCCACCCGCATCCGCTGGCCGACCGTGAGCTTGACGGGTGTCTCCGTCGGCGTGACCGCGAACCCATCGGGCGCAGTGACACGCAGCGTTCCGGCAAACTCGGCGTCGGTCTGGTTCGAGACACGCAGATCGGCGGTCTGCCCGGACTTCCTGTCGGAGAGGATGAACGACGGCGCCGCGACGCCGACGGAGAGCATCCGCTCGCGCAGCACCTCCACGGTCTGGAGAATCGGCGGCAACTTGCCGCCAGCCTGCTTTGCCGGCGGTTTGAACTCGATGAGCAAGCCGTCGTCCACGTCCACGCCCTTGAACTCCTTGACGATGACCTTGCGCGGACCGCCGGCTTCCTTGACGACATCGAACGCTTTCAGCGCTGTCTTCTTCTGGAGCGCGATGTCGAACACGCGCTCGCCGGGCTTCGCGTCCTCAAGCTCCGCAAATCCGAGCCGCACCGTGTAGCGGCCGATCCCGTCGCCTGCGTCCAGCAGCGGCAGTTCGATCGCGCGCACGTCTTTGCAGCCAAACGTGTAGAGCCACGCGTCGCGCGTTCCTTCGATGCGCACCGAATCGGCGCTGTGCGCAAAATAGCCGCCGCCACCGCGCGGCAGCTCCACCTTCGCCTCGATGGGCAGCACGAGGCTGCCCGTGGGCCGCGGGTAGCCGAGCCACAACTTGCCGTCCGCGTCGCGGCGGTCGCCGGGGCCGCCGAGGTTCAGCGCGAGGCGCTTCACCGGCTTGGTCTCGCCGCTGAGGCTGTATTTCGCCCACGTGCGGTCCTCATCGCGCGGCGCGAATGCGACCGTGCACGTGTTTGGGAACGGGCACATGCAGCCCGAACTGGCCTCCGGCATCGTCAGCAGGCCGTTGCCGAAGATGAAGTTGATCCAGCAGCCGGGCCGCTGGCCGCCGAACGTCACCGTGCCTGAATCCTTCACCAAGTCGTAGTAGCCGGGATAATAAGATCGAAACGCCATCACGTTTGGCGCTGCCGCGGGAGCGCCACAGTGATGGCCCGGCCGCGAGAACTGCCACGCCTCCTCGCGGCCGGTGATCGGGTTGACGCGCGTGACCGGTTCGCCGCTCTTGAGCTTGAACGCCCACGGCTCGGCGTGGAGCGTGTCGCCGACGATCAACGGCCGCACGCGATACGCGATGTTCTTCGCCCAGAGCGACTCGCCGCTCCTGGCGTTCAGCGCGACGATGCGGCGCGACTCGAACTGTTTCGCGAAGAACTCCTCCCAGTAGTGCCCGTCGGTGAACACGCCGAACAACACCAGCACGCCGTCCTGCGCCATCGAGCCGAGCGTGCCGAAATACGAGCCGCCGATGCAGCCGCTGATGTCGTAGGTCTGATTCCACACCTGGCGGCCGGTCTTCAAATCGAGCGCGATGACGTTGCGGACGGGGTTCGGTTTGGCCGCCGTGCGCGGGCTGGCGGCGGCCTTCTTCTTGGGCTTCTTCGCGGGCGCCTTGGCGGCGGGCGCGGCTTCGGCCGGCGGCTCGGTCTTCGCGCCGGTGTCCGCGTAATACACGCGCCGGTCGGCGATCGAGATGGCGGAGTTCTGGATGACATCGTTTGTGCGCGTCCAGAGCAGCTTCCCGCTGGCGATGTCGCAGGCGAACATCGCGTCGGAGATGTTGTCGGTCTTGCTGGCCGTGCCGAGCAGGATGCCGTCCGTCACCGAGATGTGGCCCCACAACCGGCCCGACCCGTCCGCGGCCTGCGGCACCGCGAACGTCGCCCGCACCGCGCCGGTGGCCGCTTCGAGCCGCAGGCACTTGTTGCCCGACACAACGAAGAAACTCTCGCGGTCCGCGGCAAGGTTGCTCGACTCGCTGGAGGCGGACGTTCGCACCACGCCCGGCATCTTGCGGTCCCACAGCTTCACGCCGTTATAGGCGTCGTAAGCATTGACCGCGTCCTCGCCCTGCACGAACAACACGCCGTTGACGGCCAGCGGCGACACCGCGCGGCGATGGCGGCTGACCATCTGCAACGGGCCGGGATCACCGAACCACAGCAGGCCCAGCGGGCATTTCACGAACTTGTCATCGCTGCACGTGGTGTTGGCTGGATTGCCATATTCGTGCGTCCACGCGCCCGCGCCGGGCAGCGGCCCGCGCGTGGCCTTGGCCCACTGGCCGCGCGACTCGTGGGTGGCCGCAATCTGGAGTTCTGTCCCTTGGAGCCACTCGCGCACCTTGGCCTGCTCCAACGCCGGCGCTGCCGCGCGCGCCTCGGAAGGCTGGCCGATAATCGTAATGCCGCCGCAGGGCTTGAGCACGCGCAACACTTCCTTCGCCGGCGTAGGCGGCAGCCAGCCAAGCACCGCTGACTCCGACACGATGAGGTTGGCGAAATAGGACGCATACGGCAGATGATCGAGTGGGCCGTGGTCCACCGTCACCCGCGCGCCGTAGAGGCCCGCCGCGTCGAGCGCCTTGCGCGCCGCCGCCACCTTCTGCGCGTCCGGCTCGATGCAGATGAATTTCAGGCTCGTGCGCTTGGCCAGTTCCATCGCCAGCCGCCCCGTCGGACAGCCGAGCACAAGGCAGAAACCGCGCTTCACGCCGCTCTCGCGCACAATCGCGTCTGCAGCCGCTGCATACGCAGCCCCGAGGCGGTCCTGTGGGAACGCCGCCCGCGCCGTGCCAGTGACGACGCGCGCCGGCGTGGTGGCCTTGCCGGGCGTGAAGCAATGGATGGCACCCGTGTCCGTGCTGACGAACAGCCGGCCGTTGGCGACGGCGAGACCCTTGACGGTGCCGCTGGCTCTGGCCGTCCAGAGCTGTTCACCAGTGTTCGCGTGGACGGCGACGACTTCACCCTTGCCGCCGGCAAACAGGACGCCGCCCGCCAGGATCAGCGCGTCGGCGCAACGGCTCGGCACGCGCCACTTGACGCTCTGGTTGATCGAGTTTTCCACCTCGTCGAACTTCGGCTTCAGCGCTTCGATCCGCCGTTGCACATCGGCCAGCTTCAGTTCGATGGACTCGATTTTCGCTTCGTCCTCCTTCAGCGTCGCTTCCGCGCCAGCACGCTCATTCTCCAGCGCGGCCCGTTTCGGATCGCCGACCGGCAGCGCCTCCAGTTTCTTCGACAGCTCGTCCAGCTTCTCGCGCGTCAGCCGTATCGCCGCGGCCAACCGCGCCTTTTCCTTCTTCGGGACAGCGGCCGCGCTGTTCAACTTCTCGCGCTGGCCACGGATGTTGAGTTGGACAAGGCTCGCCTCGGCGTGGTCTTGGCGGCTGAAGGCGAGCAGTTCGTCGGTGGTCGTGACGTAGGCGGTTTCGGACGTGATGATGACATTCCGCCCGTTGAACCACGACACCCGCCGTTTCGTCGCCGCGTCGCAGCCGAGAATCTCCTCCGTCCCGCTGTAGAGCGTGTCGGCGGCGATCTGCGCCGAGGCGCCGCCGATGTTCTTGCCGAAAAACGCCTCGTGGATGCGCTTGCCGTCCGCGCGGTCGAACGCCATCGGGGACACGCGGCCCTGCGGCACGAAAAGGTTCGTGGCCGTGGCCAGCAGATAGCCCTGTGGCGACATGCGCGGTTCGGCGGACTCGCCGCCCGTGTCGTTGCGCCAGAGCGCCTGCCCGTCACCCGCGCGCACCGACTCGACATAGACGCCCTCGGAGGGGAACAATCCCGCGCCGTAATAGGCCGTGCCCTCGTCCACCAGCACGCCCGTCCGGATCGGCCACATGGAAATCATCTTCCCGTGGCCCGGCAGTTGTCGGTCGTTCAGCCCCGCGCGCCGCTGCCAGACCACGCGCCCGTCCTTCGCGCCGAGGCAACAGACGAACCCGTCATCCGAGCCGACATACACGCGCCCGTCCGCCACCGTCGGCGCAAGCCGCACCGGGCCGCCCGTGAAGAACGTCCACCGCGCCCGCCCGCTGGCCGCGTCGAGGCAATACACCTTGTTGTCCGCCGACGAGCCGAAATAAACCGCGTCGCCCACCGAGACGGTGTGGAACGCATCGTCGAACCGCGCGCGCGGCAGCTCCAGGAATCCCTCCACCGGCACGCCGCGCGGCGCTTCCCAAGCCGGCGCGGGCGCATGGCGCGACTTGAAGACCCACGTCTCCGCCAGCGGCAGGCCGAGCTTTTCGGCCGTCACGCCGCTGCGCGCGTTGTCGTGGCGGTAGGTCGGCCAGTCGTCCGCGACGGCGCAGGCGATGGCAGCGAGCAAACCGAGGGCGAGATTCAACGGGCAGGAGCAAGTTTTCATAATGTGTCCCCGTCGTGCGGGCCGGAGCTTAGGCGGCGCGCCCGCCCCAAACAAGATTGAAACCACCGCGTCCAAATCGGCCTGACGTGGAGGCGCCGCGTTGCCACGTTGCCAAAGAGCGAAACAATCCGCTTGTGGCGGCGGGCGGTTTGTCTAAAGTAGCCGGCTGTTTTGTGATGACGCAACTGCCAACGATTCAATATCCGCTGGCCGCGCAGGTGTTCCTGCGCGGCTTCGACAAACGCACGCGCGAGCGGGGCAAGGACTACTACTACTCCGGCGTTGTGCGGAAGTTGGCGTGCGTGGAGCCTGGCAGGCATTACGTGGCGGAGGTGGAAGGTTCCTCGTTATATGAGACGCAGTTGGTTTACGAAGGCAACGCTTGGGTTTCGGCCTGTTCCTGCCCGGTGGCGATAAATTGCAAGCACGCCTACGCGGCGATGCTGCAACTGCTGGAACTGGCGTCGGCGGCCGTCACGCCGATGCCGGGCGCGGCGCCGCGCCGCTCGCCGGGATCTTCACCGGCCGCCGCGCGCGTCGCGCCGCCGCCGCAGCCGGCGGGCACGTTGGAGGCCGAACTCGCGGTGAAGCTGGGCCGCGCGCCGCGTCCCGATGAGCGGCGCATGGCCAGGCAGTTGCAGGACTTGTTCGTGAGCAGCCGCGCGTTTCACAGTGTCGCGCTCCACGAGTTGCAGACGCTGTTTCGCGGCGTGCCGGGCAACAGTTGGGACCGCGTGAACTGGTGGCCCCGACCGCCCGCCGACGCGCTGGAGTTCTGGCGGTTCCTCGCCCACGGGCTGCGCGAGCGCGGCGTCGAGGTCCCGAGATTCCTGGCGGCGATTGACGACCCGGAGCGCGCCGCGGCGGACATTGCCCACTGGCGCCGGCAACAGCAAATCGAGCACTGGCAGCGGCAGTTGGCGCGGCTCAACGACGCGCCCGAGGCCGTGACGGCCGGCGCGGCCGACGCGCGGCTGGCGTTCGGCCCCGACAAGGCGGTGCTCGAATGGAAAGGCGACGCGGCGGCGGCCTTCGCGCCGCTGAAGGTGACGAGCTTCAAGCGGCTCGCCGAGGCGTTCGAGTCGGGCCGGGTCGAGGTGTTGCCGGAGGCGTTCCCGATCTGGCAGGCGTGCGTCCAGCGATGGCGCTACCACCGCGGGTCGGAGTTCAGCTACCGCGACCCGGAATCGAATCGAATCCTCAATGCGCTGCTGCGCAACCACGTTCTTCACGACCGGCTCGTCACCGCCGACGGCGCGCCCCTGGCCCGGCCCGCCGAGCCGTTGCGCTGGCAACTGGAGCCGGCCGCCACCGGCGCGGACGACTACCGGCTGTGGTTGGTCACCGCGGAGGGCGCCGCGCTGGACGAGCCGCTGGCCGTGCTGCCGGGCCAGCCGACGCTCTACCTCGCCACGACCGCCGTGTTCCACGGCCCGCCGCCGCTGGCCGAGACGAACCATCACGACCACTATGGCGGCTACGGCAGCGATGGCGGCTGGACGCCGGATGGGCGGGCGGGGCGTCTGTCCCGCGGCGATCCGCACGCCGCCCTCATCCCGGCGCCCGCGCTCGAAACGCGCCACGGCGTGGATCTGCTGTTGCGGCTCGGCGTCGAGCTGCCGCCGCGGTTGCAGCAGCGCGTCCGGCGCGTGGCGATGACGGTGAAGGTTTTCTGCGACCTCAAGCCGCTCTATTCCGGCAGCGACAGCGAGGCGCTCTTTGTGCGCGTCACGGCGGAAACCGAGACGGGCGACGGCCGCGAGCGGCTCACCTCCGGGGGCTGGCTCGACGATTCGCCGCAGCGGACGCCGAAACGAACGAAGGCGGAGGATGTGTTCCTGGTGAACGACCGCTCGGCGCTGGCGGGCGTGCCGGCGTTGTTGGAACCGCTCGGCATGAGGTGGGACGCCTGCGAGGGCCTCTGGCGGCTGCGCGTGACCAAGAAGTTCCCCGATCTGTTCGTCAGATGGCTGGCGTCGCTGCCGAAACACATCGAGGTCAATCTCGACCGCGAACTGGCCACGCTCACGCGCGCGCCGGTGAGCGGCTCGGTGCGGCTGGAGATCGCGCCGGCGGGCGTGGACTGGTTCGATCTGCAGGTCGTGCTCGATGTCGCCGACACCGAACTGACACCGGCGGAACTCAAGGTGCTGCTCAACGCCCGCGGCGGCTACGTGCGGCTTGGCCAGAAAGGCTGGCGTCGGCTCCAGTTCAACCTCACCGACGAGGAGGATGAGCGGCTGTCGCGGCTGGGCCTGACCCCGCGCGATTTCTCCGCCGAACCGCAGCGGCTCCACGCGTTGCAGCTCGCCGACGAAGCCGCCACGAAGCTGCTGCCCGAGGCGCAGGTCGGGCAAATCCGCCGCCGCGTCAGCGAAATCAAAACCCGCGTCGCGCCCCCGGTGCCGGACGGGATCCGCGCGCAGTTGCGGCCGTATCAGGTCGAGGGCTTCCATTTCCTGGCCTACCTCAGCGCCAACCGTTTCGGCGGCATTCTCGCCGACGACATGGGCCTCGGCAAAACGCTGCAAACGCTCGCCTGGCTCGCGTGGCTGCGCGCCCAGGACGGCAACGCCGCCAAGCCGAGCCTCGTCGTCTGCCCGAAGTCGGTCATGGACAACTGGCACGCCGAGACCGCGAACTTTCTGCCCGGCCTGCGCGTGAAACTCTGGCGCGGCGCCGACGCGGCGGCGTTGCCCGCCGCGCTCGCCGAGACCGACCTGCTGGTGATCAACTACGCCCAACTCCGCGCGCTGGCCGACAACCTCGCCGGCGTGCCCTGGCTCGCGGTGATCCTCGACGAAGGCCAATACATCAAGAACCCGCAGTCGCTGACCGCCCACGCCGCCCGCACGCTGAAGGCCGACCAGCGGCTGGTGCTGACCGGCACGCCGATCGAGAACCGCCTGCTCGATCTCTGGAGCCTGATGAGTTTCGCCATGCCCGGCGTGCTCGGCAACCGCGCCGGGTTCGCCAAATTCTTCGACCAGGCGGAAGACCCCCTCGCCCGCCGCCGGCTCTCCGCGCGGGTGCGGCCGTTCCTGCTGCGCCGCACGAAAGCGCAGGTCGCCACCGACCTGCCCGATCGCATCGAGGAGGACCTCCACTGCGAAATGGAAGGCGGGCAGCAGACGCTCTACCGCGCCGAGTTCAAGCACGCCCAGCAGATGCTGCTGAAGGTCAAAACCAGCCGCGACTTCGACGCGCAGCGGTTCAACTTCCTGACCTCGCTGCTGCGGCTGCGGCAGATCTGCTGTCACCCGGCGCTGGTGGACGAGAAACAGAAGAAGACCGAGAGCGCCAAGCTCAGCGCGCTGCTGGACCTGCTGGAGCCGTTGATGGAGGAGGGCCACAAGGTGCTGGTCTTCAGCCAGTTCGTCAGCATGCTCGACCTCGTGCGACCGGTGTTGCAGGAGAAAGGCTGGCCGCACTTCTACCTCGCCGGCGACACGGAGAACCGCGGCAAACTGGTCGCCGAGTTCCAGCGCGCGTCCGGCGCGGCCGTGTTTCTGATCTCGCTCAAAGCCGGCGGCTTCGGCCTCAACCTCACCGCGGCGAGCTACGTCGTGCTCTACGATCCGTGGTGGAACCCGGCGGTGGAAAACCAGGCCATTGACCGCACGCACCGCATCGGCCAGACCAGCAACGTCATCGCCTACCGCCTGCTGATCAAGGGCACCATCGAGGAGAAAATCCGCGTCCTCCAGCGCACCAAGCGCGCGCTGGCCGAGGATGTGTTGGGCGAGGAGGGTTTCGCCAAGAGCCTCACGATCGAAGACCTGCGGTTCCTCTTCGCCGGCGACGCGCCGTAGCGCCCCAGGAAAGCCGGCTCTGCCACGCCGGCGCCGGAAAGTTTCAGGAAGTCACGTCGGGTCAGGTTTTTCATAGTCGGGTTCGGGTTGCCGCCTTATTCCTTCACGCGCCACCGCGCCTTATAGAGCCTCTGGCAGGGACGGATGTCACTCGCGTGCGCGGGTCGGCAGGGTCCACGGCGGCAGGCCGCGACGGATGTTGGTCATGAGACGCATCTGGTATTGCACCCACGCGGCGATGCGCTGCTCCATGACATGGGCCAGATCGGGATGGTTATGGATCAGGTTCTTCGTCTGGAGCGGGTCGGTGGCGAGGTCGTAGAGTTCATGAGTGCCCGTCGAGCCGTTGTAGAGGAGCGTCCGCGAGCCTTCACGATAGCCGAGCAGACATTCGGAGTAGGGGCATTGGAAATAAACACGCTCCGGGCGCTTTGAATCATACAGGCTCCGGCCCTGCCATGAGCCGGGCACGGGCACATCCAGCAGATGCAGCACTGTGGGGGCGAGATCCACCAGCCCGCAAACCGCCGGGTTGGATTCGCCGTGAAAGAGCGCGGGATGGATGAGCATCAGCGGGACGTGGACGTTCTCCTCGTAGATGCCGCTTGCGTGGCCATACGTCCCGTGGCGCCCAAACGCCTCGCCATGATCACCCACCGCCATCACCAGCGTGGAATCCTCCAAGCCCGCCTCGCGGAGGAGGCGCAGGCAGCGCCCGAACGCCTCGTCCGTGCGGCGAAGGGCGTTGAGGTAGCGGTTCAGCATCTGGCCGGGGACATCCGCCCGGTCCACGATGGGCAGTTCCTCGCCGTGCAGGTGATAGGGATAGTGCGTCATGTCCGTCCAGATGACCGCGAAGAACGGCTGCGCGCCGCCGCGGCTCATCCAGCGGTGCGCGTATTCGACCGTGCACACGTCGTCGGTGCCGGTGGCCGCGGGCGGATGCTGCTCACTGTCCGTCAGCAGCAGTTCGCCCGGCCGGTCGCGGAAATCCTGGAGGACGTCGAACGAGTGCCGCGCGAGGAACTCGCCGCCGCGCCCATACTTCAAGTCGCCGGAATTGAACCAGCCGGTGCGGTAGCCGCGGCGTTTCAGCACGTCGCTGAGCGCCTCCAGCGGGGCGGCGTTGTAATCGGTGGTAATGCTCTGGAGGTCGGGCGGCGGATAGAGCGAGCAGAGGAGCGAGACGAGCGAGTTCGGCGTCGAGGGCCGGTGCGCGTAGGCGTTCTCAAAGCGCATCGCGCGGCTGCGGCACGCCGCGAGGCGGGGCGTGACGCCGTAGGCCGCGTCATGCGCGTCGGTGTAGCGCGCAGCCAGTGACTCCAGCACGAACACCACCACGTTGCGAATCTTCCCGCGCGCCGCAGGGAAGTCGCGGGACGCCGTGATCTGCCCCGCCCCGCCGCGCTCGCCCGCCACGCGCACGTCGTCCGGCGCGAACGGCGTCTTCATCGTGAAAAGCGCCGGCATCTGATACGACTTCACGAAGGAGAAGGTGAACTCCACGACCGGGTTGGCCGTCTTGCCCGCGACAAGGTGGCGGCGAGCCGGGTGGTTCCACGACCACGGGAAATAAACACAACCCAGCACGACGACCGCAATGCCACCCAGCACGCGCGACAGCCGATGCCGCGCCAGCCGTTTCAGGCCCCAGCCCAACGCGAACGCCAGCACGAGCAGCGCTGCCACTTGCGCGCCGAACCATGCAAGCACATCCGGCGTGCAACTCGCAGCCAGCGCAGCCTGCCCGTCGCGACTCCGGAAAAAATCCGCATACACCAGCCACGGATACGTGAACGGCCGGCCGATCATCTGGACCGCCTTGACGTTGATCCACGCAGCGAGCGCCGAGATCACCCCGATCAGCAAAAACGCCGCGCAAAGGACGCGCCCCTGCCAACGTCGGCGCAGCAGCAGGGCCAGCCCCGCGGCGAACGCCGTGATTGTCGTTGCGTAAGCAACGTCTGACGAACCTCCCACAAGGATGCGGGTGATATAAGCGAGCGCGCCGTGACCCCACCGCGCTTCGACCACGCAGCCGCGCACCGCCAGAAGGCAGACGGCCAAACTCAAACCCAGCGCGACGACCGCAGCCGCCTTTGATCCGCTCGCGGCAGGTTGTCGGTTCTCCGGCATGACGGGCTTCGCCACCGCTCACTCCCACGTCACCGTCACTGGCGTCGTCAGACGGCGGTAATCCTCCGCGCCGAACGAGCCGTCCTTCGCGCCGTCGCGGATGATGTAGCTCAGGCGCACGCCGCTCGTCTGCTTGCTGTTGGAGCGGAACCCGGTGCCGCCCCACGAGCCGCCCGCGTCCCAATGCACCACGTTCTCGAACGGCGTCAGCGCCACGCACGTGTGCGCCCAGTCCGGCGCGAAGACCGCATACCACTTCGGATCCTTGTTCCGTCCGGCGATGTGCTCCGCGTCGCCGTGGCCGTCCACGACCACCGTGTTGCCCTTGTCGTCAAGGTAGGCGCCGCGCTCGATGTAGTGCGCGCGATTATAGAGGCTGCCGGCGGGCTTGTTGACGCTCGTCTCCACGTCGAACCGGTGCGGGTAAAACGTGTATCGTTTCTCGTAGCTGACATCGGCTTTGAGCGACTTGCGGACCTTGATGATCGTCCGCACGGAGCCGGCGCGCTCGACAGTGAACTCCTCGACTTTGCCTTCCTCGTCACCCCAGCCCGTCTCGCGCGACGACAGGACGAGGTTCTTCAGGAAGCTCCCGCCAGTCACGCCGTCCTTGCGCGGCGCGAGGAACCCCAGCGTGCCGTTTTCAAACCGCGCCTCGTAGAACGGCGTCAGGATTGTCCGCTGTGTTTCGTGCCAGCACGAGCCGCCGGGAGCGAACACACCCGGTGTCTCAGACTTGTCGCGCCAGAGGACGACGAAGCGTCGGCTCTCATCCGCCCTGACCGGACCGGGCATGATGAAGCACAGCTCGCCGCTGTCGAGCTGGGCCGGGACGGCAGACGCTGGCTTTCCATTCGCGCCAGCCCGAGCCACGCGAACGGAGTTCGGGTCGGCATCCGCCGGCAGCTTGAACGCCGTCACAACCGGCCGGTCGAGCCGGGAGACACCGCCCACGCCGACGCGCAGCAGCTTGCGATGCGGCCAGCGGAACCAGTCCGCGCCGAAATTGACCACACGCGCCGCCCGATTGTTGGCGGTTGAAAGTTCCGCGATCTTCCCGGCGGGATCAATAACGACCTCCAGCCGGCGCACGCCGTCCAGTGCCGTCACATCAATCTCTATCGCGATCTTCCCGCGGGCGCGGCCTTTCACGCTGACTGAGTCGCTTCTCACGACCCGGCCATCCACGCGGAACTCGACCGGCACGCGCGTCACGTTTGCGCCGCCGGTGTTGGCGATGGTTGCCGTGACGCGCGGATTGTTCAGCTTTGAAGTCTTGTCGTAGTGCGAAAGATCCATTCCCGCCACGCGCAGGTCGGCTCGTTGCGCGCCCTTGCCCCACACCAGCAGCAGCGAATCGGCCTGCGCCAGCGGCCCGAATTCGATCCTCCCCAACTCGTCCGCGTGGCACGAGACCACATCAAGCGGCTGGCCCTGCGCGTCGAGTTGGCAGAGTGCCGCCGTCGCAGGCCGCCAGTCACTCGCGACATCGGCAGGCCGCACCGTGACGCGCTCCGTCGCCGCGGGGCTGGTGATGCGCAATCGCCCCGCGCCATCGGACGCCATCGTCACGGGCACGCCACCCCGGTCGCTGAAGAAATAGCCCGGCGCGCGGATGACGATGACCGGCTTCTCTTCCACGAGCGACAGCGACTGCTCGATGCGCGGGCCTTTGACGGTCCAGCCGTTCTGCGGCAACAGAAAGTCCTTGCCGCCAAGCGAGACGAGCGCCGGCTTTTCGCCGAAGTTCACGATGCACTCGGTGCCGTCGCTGAACCGCGTCCGCTGCGCGGCGCGATCGGGCGTGAGGAACTCGTGCGACACCAGTTCCGCCGTCGTCACGTCAACGAACCGCCCGATGAACGGCCATTCGCTCAAGACCTTCTCGGCCGTCGCCCTGGCCGCGTCAACCCAGAGCGTCGGGCAGCGTTTCATGTATTGCGTTTTCTTGTCCCAGGTCAGCCACGCCGTCATGCGCTCGCCGTCGGCCTTCTGCACCGCGTGGTCGGGCAGGATGGCGTGGTTGCCGCTGATTGTGCCGTCCTCGGTCTGGAGAATGTCGGTGTAGTTGTCATATTCGCTGGTGAGATAGTCGAGGTCGTTGACGGCACGCATGTCGTCGGGCTTCCAGGGCCGCAACTGCGCGTGATGATGCCGCAACAGATCGGCCGACCAGAAGGCGTCGCCACGATCGTCCTTGGCCCCGCTAGGGACAAACGCGCCGCGATAGTTCTGCAACGTGGTGGAATGGATGGGATAGAGCACCAGGAACTCGTGGCCCATCAGGGCGTGCAAGAGCGCCCCGCGGCGTTGCTCCACCGCCACGGCCACCGGCCGGCTGCCGAATCGCTCCCGCAGCTTGGCGATCCACTCGGCCAAGGCCTCCGGGGTGTGGGCCAGCGTGCTCTGCTCGGCGCGATCGCTGCCGGCGGGGTGGAGACAGATCGCGTGCTGTTGGTCGGCCCAGTCGATGCCGATGAAGGCCGCGAAGGGGACGGTTTGTTGGGTTGTGTCGGTCGCTGACATGGTTCTATGATCCTTTCGGTTCGTGGTTGCCTCACGCGAGCTGGGGCTCAGCGAAATCCTTATAGCGGAGAGCTGCTTGAAGCCGCTCGGCATCTGGAGTATTCGTCATTGAGCCCCAGCGCATCGCCACGGCGCGAAGGCCTGTCTGGGAGCATCGTGTGCTCGGAGTGTCAATTCGTGGCCGGGGCGACGCGTGAGCTTGGCTGCGGAGTTTGCCAGCGGCGGGCGGTTTCGGCACGCCGCAAGTAGCGGCGGCGAAGGCGCCCGCCACCAGCGGCTGCGGCGAGCGTGCGCTACGCGCTCCTTGCCGCTGGTGCTCAATCATGGATAACCTATAAGGAGTGTCTGGCCTACGATCTTTCATGCCCCGCAGTATGCGTCAGGCCGCGCCCTGCGGTAAAGGGACGAAAATCGCGTCCGTGTGGATGCGGTTAGCGGTGATGAGGCGGCCGCCTGATCAACTTCTCAAAAACTCGTATTGACCTTCCTGCTCGCGCCAGTCATATTGTGCCGAAGTCGGACTGGAAATATCCGGTCGGCGCTGGGCTTCTGGGATTTCCCGGAGGCCCTCCGCATTTTCAGGGGAACACTTTTAATCCCCAACCCTTCGTTTCGCCCGATGAACTCCGGCGCAGTTTCTTCGCGACGATGTCGTAAGCCCGGTTCGGCTGCGTGGGCCGCAGCACTTTGATGCCGACGGGACGAGCCACCAAGTCCGCCACTTGCAGCCCAGTTGAGTTCGCCGCCTTCGGGATCATCACGAGTTCAAACGGCAACTGCTTGTTCAATGCGTTGGCACCATCGCAAATCCGACGGAACGCCAGTTCAAGCTGGGCGTCCTCCTTCTCCCCGCGCTTCTCCACGATGACGTGCGTAAGCTTGTCCGCCTGACCGCGACTCGACAGTTCGCGGTAAATCCGCTCCAGACCAAACTCCAGCGCAATGCCGTAGGGATTGGCCGGCAGGGCATACTGCTGCGCGAACTCCAGCTTCCGGATGACTACCGCCACGAGTTGAAACGGCGCTTCGTCCACAAGTCTGTTGATGGCGTCCATAAACTCGGCTCGCTTCGCCGGGTCAAACAGGAAGCAGTAACTCTTGTTCGGCTTTCGGATCTCGTGTTCGTGCAGCACCTGTTCGTCGTGCCCCCAGAACCGGAACTTCAACCGCTGCAAAGCCGGGCCAGTGCGCTCGACGTAATCGCTCTTCGCGAACAAGCAGAACGCCAGCACGAAAATGGGATAACCAGGATCCACCCGCGCGAGCCCGTGGTCGCCACTCTCATCCACGAAGATGAGGTAATCGCTGAAGCTGGCTGACGCGGGCATGCTCATGATCGCGGCTGATGATGCGGCCGGCCGAGCGCGGCGGCTGCCTGCAAACTGCTCTGAGCGTGAGTGGAACTCATGCGCCGCAGCATGCGTCATGCCGCGCCCTGTGGTAAAGGGATGAAAATCGCGTCCGTGTGGATGGGGTTAGCGAAGCTGGTGCGTGTTGCGGGAATCCGTGTTTGAATCCCCTGGTAACTACTCACGTGCCCGCCCGCCATGGGCGGGCACCTGAGGGAATTGGCGACAGCCAATCCCGTGAGCACAGCGCATAGTCTACCCCACACGAACGCAACAGAAAAACAGTTCGTTTTTTTCTGGACTCAG
>DYDC01000137.1 GCA_020718125.1 Methylacidiphilum sp.
GTCCCTCTGGGACTTGATCGTGGCGCGTGTGTCAAGTTGCGCCCCACGCGAAGCCGCCCGCCAACTACACGCTCGACGGCGAGAGCCTCGTGCCGTTGCTCAAGCAATCCGGCCCGCTCAAACGCGAGGCCGTCTTCCACCACTTCCCCGGTTACCTCGGCGCGGGCGCATCCAGTGCTCGTTCGGCCCCAAAGACGCGCCGCACGTCTCCGAACTGTGCCGCCGTGCGGAGGAATACGGGATGCATGTCGAGGCCATCCTCAACCCGCCGGCCAATGAGGCCGGTGTCGCCCGCTTTGAGAAGGGCGTGAAGCTCGCGAAGGAGGCCGGCGCGAGCGTCGCACGCACGGTCATCATCCCCGGCCGCCGCTACGAACGGTTCAAGACACTCGCGGAATTCCGCGAGTTCGAGAAGCGCGGCTTGCGCTCGCTCCAGTTCGCCGGGCCGGTCGTGGCGCGGCACAAGTTTCGTCCCGCCGTCGAGAACCACAAAGACCAGCGCATCGCCGGGAAGCTCGACACGCTCAAGCGCCTCGGCAGCGAATGGATCGGCCTCTGCGCGGATGCGGCGAACAACTTCACGCTGCTGGAAGACCCACTGGAGACGGTGCGCGCCTTCGCGCCGCTTGCGTTCACTGTTCATATCAAGGACCAGGCCATCCAGCCTGACAGCGACGGATTCCCGCTCGCCGACGCGGCCCTCGGCGCAGGCTTCCCAGACCTGCCAGCGATCGTGAAGGCACTCCGTGACGCGAAACCGGACATCAAGTTCAATCTCGAAACCATCACGCGCGACCCGATCAAGGCGCCCGTCCTGACCGATGGCTATCGGACGACGCTGTTCGACACGCCCGCAAGCGCACTGGCACACACGTTGACCGTCGCGAAAACAAAAGCGTCTCCCACGCCGGTGACGCTTGTCTCGAAACTGTCCGTTGAGCAGCAACTCGCGCTGGAGCAGCGCAACATCAAGCGGAGCCTCGCCTGCGCGCGGGAACGGCTTGTCCTGTAGAACACCGCCTGCCTCAGCCGCCAGCCGATAGAAAAAGCCGGAAGCGGCGCAAGCCGCTTCCGGCTCAATCCAATCTGCCCGGAGACTACTTCTTCTCTTTGAAGGATCCCACCATGAAGCGATCACTCTTTGCAGTCAGGGCCTTGTTGACCGCTTCCGAGTTGAGCTCGCAGTTGGCATCCTTCATCGTGACGGTGGCCGTCAGTGAATCGCGATCGAATGTGACTTCGGCCACGCCGGGCATGCCTGAGAGCGCCTCACGGACGCTCGCGTGGCAACCCCCTCACGTGGCTCCAGGCACACCGACCAGATACACACGACCTTTCGCCGCGTCGGCAGCGAATGCGGAGGGTGCCAGATCAGTGGCGACCACGCACCCGACGACCAACACGACGGCTAGGAACGGACTCAGCAGTCGTTTCATGTTTCTCCTGGTAGTTGCTGGTTGTGGTTGACTCGATGGGTTCCCCACTCAGGGAACCGGGAACACCCTATCACATCCCCCTGTTTCGGCAATACGGAAGGGTGCAGGGCGCGGACAACGGGCGCAACTTGACACACGCACCACGATCAAGTCCCGGAGGGACGGACGAGAATAGCCCGGCACTTTAGCGCCGGGAACGCCGCCCGTGATGGCAGAGTCCCGTAGGGACGACAGAAGGCCGCGTTGCACGAGTCGGATTCTGCCGCCCCTGCCGGGGCTTGTCCCTTGTTGCCAGCCCACCCGGCGTTGAAACGCCGGGCTATTCTCGACCGTCCCTTTCGGGACTTGGCGCGTGTGTCAAGTTGCGCCCGCGGACAACCGGCTATCGCCAGCACCAGGCGCTCTACGTCCGAGGGCGCGGCCACTGGCTCGGCACGGCACTCTACAACACCGGCCACGACCACGGCGGCGGCACGAACTACGGCTTCGCCACGCGGCGGTTCACCGTGCCACCGCGGGCTGGAGAGAACGAGGTTGTGGTCCAGTTCGCCAGCTTCTTCAACGTGACGTTCAACTGGGCGGGCTTCGCGCTGCGTGAGATCACGCCGGAACGTTGACGGACGCTTCGCAGGAGACTGGCACGCGGCAGCGTCTCATTCCGCGCGGATTTCGTAGATGCGCCACGGTTCGCTGCTGTCGGCGGCGGGCGCCAGTTTCAGATACCGCAACGGCGTCGCCGGCAGATCAATCGCCCACCAGGCGCGCCGCGGCGCATCGCTCTCCAGCTTCGCCAGCGGCTGCCATGTCTGGCCATCACGCGACCCTTGCACGTTCAACGCGATGCGCTGGCTCATCTGCAACTCCAACCGGCGCAGGTTCCGCGTCTCGCCCAGGTCGAGCTTGAACCAGTCCGACGTGCGCAGCGGCGCGGTTGTCTGCCAGCGCGTGCCGCGATAACCGTCGAACGCGTCGCCCGGCGCGAACGGCTCCTCGCTGCTCGCCGTGGCCGACCACAACAGCGTCCCGATGCCGCTGCGCGACCAGTTCAATCCGGCATCGGCGCCCGCGGCAGCCGTCGCGGCACGCCGGGCCGGCATCAACCGCTCCCGCCACGCCGACAGATCGAGCGACGCGCCAGCCTCCGCGCGGAACGGCTTCGGCAACGAGATCGCCTCGCCCTCCACGCGCGCCGCCACTTCGCGCAACTCCAGAGGCTCTCCAAAATGTTTCACCACGCTCAACCGGAACTGCTGCGGGCCGTAGTCGAGCTTCGCCCAGAATTGCGGCAGGAACACCGGCGCGCGCAGATCGGTCATTCCTGCCGGCAGTTGCGGCGCGAGGACCAGCCGGCGTCGTGTCGCGTCGAGGTCCGCGCCCGTCACGGCCTCGATCAGCGTCCACGGCGCGACGCCGTTGCGATGGCTCTCGCCGCTCGCGGGCGGGCCGTCCACCGAGAGCGGAATCTCCGCCGGCAGCGCCCACGGACTCTTGTGGCAGCGATAGACGTAATCATGCGCGCGCCGCGCGGCAGCGAGATCGCCGCCCGCAAACGAAGCCTGCGGCGGCGCGAGCGCGGCGTTGATCCGCTTCAACCACGCCTCGGCGCGCGTCAGGATCGGCGCGAAATCGCCGGCAAACGTCTTGTCGCCGGTCACGCGCGCGTGCCGCCGCGCTTCGCGGACGAAGACCCGCGTCGCGTCCGGCTCGCCGGTGACGGCGCGCCAGACGTTCGTGTTCGGGAAGCCGCGATAGACGTTCCCGCACAGCCGCGCCACCTCGCCGCTCTCCTGCTGGCAGGCGCGGAACATCTCCAGTTCGCGCCGATCCAGTTCCGGGAAGAATGTCCGCATCAGCGCGGCGCCGGGCGCGCGCGACTCCATTGCCCCCAGCGCGCCCTCGGCGCGGCCGGGATTCTCCTGCATCGCGAACCCGCCGTCCTGCGTGAGGATTGAGTTGCTGAACAGCGCGGCCATCGAGTTGACCGCGAGCCGCTGCGCCCAGGCAGGCAGATTGGAATCGCGCACGAGCCGCTGCCATTCGCCCGTCCCTCGCGCCAGCCGCTCGCGCTGGTCAAAGACATACGCCGCCAACCGTTCGGCGTCGCGGAACTCGCCCGCGCAGCGGTGGCCGTGATTTTTCAGGTCCAGCGTCACATGCGACGGCATCCACCAGAGCAGCACAAAATGAACCGTCTGTTTCGCCTGCGGGCCGAGTGAAAACTTCCGGCACAACGCCCCCGCCGAGCGCGTCTTGTTTTCGCGCGAGGCGATGTGCAGGCCGCTCAACTCGCCATCCGAGAGGAAGTCATCGGTCAGGTCCTTGCCGTCCCCGATCGCATCCCAGCCCCGGTCGGTCGTCGGCCCGTCGCTCAGCAGCAGATGCTCGCCCGCGACGTTCTGGCCGATGCCGGCAAACTGGTGCGGCGTTACGAACCGCAACCCCTGCAATACGCTCCCGCTGATGATGGCCGGCTGGGCGCGGTTCCGGTCTGCGAAATACCATTTCTGTTTGCCCTCATGCACCCACGCGCCCCCGATGCCGACGTAATTCTCCAGCGACATCATCGCCGACACCTCCATCGGCCGGTCGGTCGGGTTTTCCACCGTCAACTCAAAGAACGCCGCGGGCAGGCTGCTGTCCTTGATGTTCCGCGGCACCAGCGGCGACCATGCCCGCAGGCTCGCGCGGACCGGCAGCTTCTCGTCTCTGAACGCCGCCTCCGCGAAAGGCCAGAGAGCGCGGAACTCCACCAGCCGCACCTGCTCCGCGCCCGCCAGTTCCTCCTCCAGCCAGCCACGCCGCAGCCAGCGCGTCACGCGCCGCGGCCCGTCGCGCACGCTCAGCGCCAGGAACGTCCCGCGCGACGGCACGAACGGCTCCGTCCACGACGGCAGGTCCCAGTTGTGGTTCCACGTAAACCGCGCGAACCAGCACGACGGCAGCAGTTCAAACTTCCCGCAGCCGATCCCGCCCAGCGGCATCCCCGCGCGCCACCCGCCGTTGCGGATCACGCCCGCTGCCTCGTCGAACCCCTGGTGTTCCGGGCTGCCGGTCGCGTCGTGATTGGAGTATTGGAGTGTTGGAGTGTTGGGATTGGAATCCGCCGCGACAGCCAGCCACACTGAAGCGAGAACCACAACCGCCAACGCAAGCAGTCGGCCCCTCGTGTCCCTTGTGCTTTTTGTGGTTGAAGAGCTTCTCATCGCAGTAGCGCCATTGTCGGAATCGCCCAAACTTCTAGGTTTTACCCCGCGCCAAGTCAACCGCGCCTTTAGGCGGCGACGCTCATCCAGTAGAAGCCGGACTCGAACCGCTCGCCGTTGGCCCAGGTCATGATTCGCTGCGGCGTCAGGGCGAGTTTGTCCCGCCCCGCGATGCTGGCTTCGCCCTCCAGCCCGTCGAACGCCGCCAGCGCGCCGCCCGGCAGGAACCGCCGCGCGATGTCCTCAGCGAGCACGTCACTGCACGTCCGGCCCTTCGCGTCGCGCGGGCAGCGCGGGTCACGGGAGTTGCCGTTGAGGTGGAGCAACACGGCTTGTTTTGGATGCGCCTGCTTGAAGCGCGTGAAGAACGGGATGTTCGGCGACTGTGTGCCCGGCACTTCCTCGTCGAGCGTCTTGCCCATGATGCCGTCGAGCCGCAGGAACATCTTCTCCCAATTCTCGAACGGCGGACGGCCGTTGGGCTTCTCGCGCAGCCACCAAAACCGAACTCGCAGCGTTGAAACCGCCCCCTATCGGCATTAGGCTTCTGGCGCCATGGACAAGGCGAAAGTCGCAGAGATTCTGGAGGAGATCGGCACGCTGCTCGACCTGAAGGGCGAAAACCCGTTCAAGGTCCGCGCCTACCACAACGCTGCGCGGCTCATTGGCGGCCTCCAGCAGGATCTCGGCGCGCTGGTCGAGACCGGCCAGCTTCGTGAACTCAAAGGCATCGGCGAGGCGCTTTCGGAGAAAATCACCGAGTTGTGGAAGACCGACCGGCTGAAATACCACGACGATCTCAAAGCCTCGCTGCCGTCCGGCCTCGTCGAGATGATCGCCATCCCCGGCTTCGGCCCGAAACGCGCGCAGGTCGTCCATAAGAAGCTCAAGGCGGACTCCATCGAAAAGCTCGAAGCCGCCTGCAAGGACGGCCGTATCGCGCAGCTCGAAGGCTTCGGCGAGAAGTCGCAGGAGAACATCCTGCAGGGCATCGAGCAACTGCGCCGGTTCGCCGGCCGGCACCATTATCACAAGGCTCTCGCCGCGGCACTCGGCATCCTCGAATCGCTGCGCGAGCATCCGGCCGCGATCCGTTGCGAATATGCCGGCAGCCTGCGCCGTTGCCGCGAAACCGTCGGTGACGTGGACTTCCTCGTCAGCGCGAAGGAGAAGGACGCGCCCGCGCTGATCGAGCGGTTCGTCAGACTGCCCGGCGTCATCTCCATCAACGCCAAGGGCGAGACGAAATCTTCCGTGGTGCTCGACGGCGGCATCCAGGCCGACCTGCGCGTGGTCAGCGACGCGCAATTCCCGTTCGCGCTGGCCTACTTCACCGGCTCGAAGGAGCACAACATCGCCCTGCGCGTCCGGGCGCTGGCGCGCGGCCTCTCGCTGAACGAATACGGCTTCAGCAAGGCCGGCAAGGACAAGGACGAGAAAGGCGCGCGCGACACCGGCAGCGTCATCCAGTGCCGCACCGAGGAGGACATCCACGAGGCGATGGAACTGGACTACATCCCGCCGGAGTTGCGGGAGGAGATGGGCGAGATCGAAGCGGCAGAGAAAGGCAAGCTGCCGAAGCTGATCGAGAAAGAGAACCTGCGCGGCACGTTCCACTGCCACTCGACGTGGACCGACGGCGCCGAGACCATCGGCAGCATGGCTGTGGCTGCGCAAGAGTTGGGGCTTGATTACCTCGGCATGGCCGACCACAGCAAAAGCGAGTTCCAGGCGCGCGGACTGAAGGACGACCAGATCCCCGGCTACATCGCCGAGACCCGCAAGCTGGACCGGAAATTCCGCAAGCTCGGCTTGCGCATCTTCGCCGGCATCGAGGTGGACATCCTCGAAAACGGCTCGCTCGACTACAGCGACAAGATTCTCGCCCAGTTCGACTACTGCATCGCGGCGGTGCACCGCGGTTTCACGATGGACGAGATGACCATGACCGCTCGCATCGTCAAGGCGCTCGCCAACCCGCACGTCACCATGCTGGCCCACCCGACCGGCCGGCTGCTGCTCTCGCGCGAGGCTTACGCGGTGGACATGCGCGCCGTCATCGAGGCGTGCGCGAAACATGGCGTCATCATCGAGTTGAACTCCCATCCGTGGCGGCTCGACATGGACTGGCGCTGGTGGAAGTTCGCCAAGGAGCGCGGCGTGAAGTGCGCCATCAATCCCGACGCGCACGGCACTCCGGACTTCCAGTCGCTGGCCATCGGTGTCGGCATCGCCCGCAAAGGCTGGCTGACCCGCGACGACGTCATCAACTGCCTGCCCGCCGACAAGGTCGAGGCCGTCCTGAAGGCGCGCCGCAAGTAGGGCGCAACTTGACACCCGCGCCACGATCAAGTCCCGGAGGGACGGACGAGAATAGCCCGGCGCTTTGTAACTACTCAGGTGCCCGCCCGCCATGGGCGGGCACCTGAGTAGTTACCGAAATACCGGTCATCGGCTCAGAGGGCGAGTATGCCCACGCGACGGAACAGTTCGCCATTGCCGACGAGCGGTCGGCGGCGGAGATGGCGGCGAAACTCCGCGCGCTCGGCTACGAGCCGGTGTGGAAGGATTGGGA
>DYDC01000138.1 GCA_020718125.1 Methylacidiphilum sp.
CGGCTCTTTGTCTAGCTCCAAATGCAGTTCCTTCCGCTCACGTCTCTTGCAACTTAGAAAGACTGAATTCTGGCGTTTGCCTCGCTGTAGCAGTTTCCCACTTGCCATGCCCGGCGTAAGCGTTTAGAGTGCGCGCCCATGTCACTCGTCAGAAAAGCTGTCATTCCTGCCGCCGGGTTCGGCACGCGATTCCTGCCGGCCACCAAGTCGCAGCCAAAGGAGATGCTGCCGATCGTGGACCGGCCCACGATTCAGTTTGTGGTCGAGGAGGCCATCGCCAGCGGGCTGCACGACATCTTGATCATCACCAGCTCGGAGAAGCGCAGCATCGAGGATCATTTCGACAAGGACGCCGAGCTGGAGCGGCGTCTGGCGAAGGACGGCAAGGACGCGGAATTGAGCACCCTGCGCCGGCTTTCCGACCTGGCGAACATCCATTATATCCGCCAGAAGGAGCCGCTGGGGCTGGGCGACGCGCTGCGCTATGCTCATCAGCACGTCGAGGACGAGCCGTTCGCGCTGCTGCTGGGCGACACCATTGTGCGGTCGCAGGAGCCGTGCACGCAACAGTTGATGCGCGTCTTCGACTTCCAAGGCCGCTCGATCATCGGGCTGGAAAAAGTGCCCCACGACAAGGTGGAACGCTACGGCATTATTGCGGGCAAGCCGATCAACGGGCGGCTCTATTTGCTGGAGGACTTGATTGAGAAACCCACCCCCGCCAAGGCGCCGAGCGACCTAGCCATCGGGGGCCGTTACATCCTGACGCCGCGGATTTTCGAGTGCATCGAGAAGACGCCGGCGGGCAAGAACGGGGAGATTCAGCTCACCGACGCCATCCGGCTGATGAAGAACAAGGAGCCGGTTTGTGGCTACCACTTCGAGTGGCGTGCGGCACGACATCGGCAACCGGCTGGATTACGTCCGGACGTTCATCGAGTTCGCCCTCGCGCGCGAGGACATCGGGCCGGCCGTGCGGGAGTTCCTCAAGACGATGCTGAAGTAAGTCGTGATCCGTCACTCGTGATCGCGGAATATAGGCAACCGGACATCATGCAAGCTGGAGTGGACCACGAATCAGGAATCAGGAGTCAGGAATCACGCCTTCCATCGGTTTGCGTCATCATCCTCAACTACAACGGCCGAAAGCTGCTGGGCCGGTTCCTGCCGCTGATTGCCCGAACCGATTATCAGCCGCTGGAGTTGGTCGTGGTGGACAACGCCTCGACGGACGATTCCTGCGGCTGGCTGCGCGCGCGCTGGCCGCAGGTGACGTTGCTGCAACAGGACCGCAACCTGGCCTACGCTGGCGGCAACAATGCCGGTATCCGCTACGCGCTGGAGAAGGGCCATCGCTACGTCGTCATCGCCAACAATGACATCGAACCGCATCCGAGTTGGGTTCGCCGGGCGGTGGAGGTTGCCACCGCGCATCCGGAGCACGGCTTTATTGGGTTCCAACTGTTCAACAAAGAGGAAACCTATCCGGCATTCCAAGCGGCCTGCCGCCAACTGCCGCCGCCCCAGTGGAAGCCGACGAACCATGTGCCCGGCTGCTCCCTGTTCTGCGATGTGGAGGTGTTCCGCTCCATCGGTCTGTTCGACGAGGACTACAGGTTTTATGCCGAGGAGAACGACTTGGAGACGCGAGCGCTTGCAGCCGGCTGGCAGATGGCGGAGTTGAACGTGCCGGTCTGGCACATGGGCGAAGCCTCGACGCGCAAGATGGGCTTGAAACGGGCCTACCTTCAGATGCGGAACGTGATCCGGCTCAGCTTCAAGCTCGACGGCTTTCTGGCCGGCCTGCGAATCACCAAGACGGTCTTCAACCGCGCGTGCAATCCATGGCTGAAGCTTGATTTCGATACCGACTATACGTTCTGGCGTTACCGGCCTTCCACGCTGCCCGTGAATACATTGCTGGCCGCAGCAGCCATCGGGTGGAACGTGGCGCATCTGCCGTGGACTCTCCATCGAGGCCGGCTGGACAAACAGTTGATCGCCCGCTGCCGGGCCTTGAGGGGCTTCTGACCATGTGCGGCATTGCAGGCATTCTGGGATTGGCGGATCGAGAGAGAGCGCAACAGATGGCGGCGGTGCTCGCCCATCGCGGCCCCGATGACGCCGGCATCGAGCTTTTTCCCGCTCGACCGGGCGGGAACGGCCATCCGGAGCATCCGGCTCTGTCGCTGGCATTTCGGAGGTTGAGCATCCTTGATGTGTCGGAGCGCGGCCATCAGCCGATGTTCAACGAGGACCGATCCGTCTGCATCGTGTTCAACGGCGAGATCTACAACTACCGCGAACTGCGCGAGGAACTGCGGGGGCGGCACGAGTTCAAGAGCGACACCGATACGGAGGCGATCATCCATGCCTATGAAGAATGGGGCCTGTATTGTCTGGAGCGGCTGCGAGGGATGTTTGCGTTCGCGCTCTGGGACGCACGCCGCGGCCGGCTCTGGCTCGCGCGGGATCGGCTGGGAATCAAGCCTCTCTATTGGAGCTGGCAGGACGGCCGGCTGGTGTTCGCCTCGGAACTGAAAGGTGTCCTGGCCAGCGGCCTGATTGAGCGGAAGCTGGACCTCACCGCGTTGAACTCCTGTCTCTCTTTCGGTCATGTGCCGCCGCCCATGACGCTGATCCGAGGCGTCCATCGTTTGCGGCCGGCCGAGATGATGACCGTGGACCCAGGCGGCGAACCGCGCTTGGAGACTTACTGGCGGATTCCGCGCGACACGATCACGCTCGGCAAGGGCGACCCCGAACGGGAGCGTGAAGAAGCGCGCCAGCAGGTGCGCGCGTTGCTGGAAGAGTCCATCCGTCTGCACATGATCAGCGACGTGCCCCTGGGCGCGTTCCTAAGCGGTGGACTGGACTCGACTGTCATCGTTGGACTGATGAGCCGCCTCGTGGAACGACCCATCCGCACCTTCTGCATCAGCTACGGGGATGCGCACTCCTCGATCAACGAAGCCCCCTACGCCCACCTCGCAGCGGACCATTTCGGCTGCGACCACACCTATGCGTTGATTCGCGGTGCGGACGTGGCGCAGGACTTCGACCGGTTCATTTGGCATTTGGACATGCCGAGCGTGGATGGGCTGAACAGCTACCTCGTCAGCAAAGTGGCTCGACAAAGCGTCACGGTTGCCCTCTCCGGCGTGGGTGGAGACGAGTTGTTCGTAGGCTATCCGCACGTCTTGAACATCGCGCGGGCGGCGGCGTTGAGCGCGCGCTTCCCTTTGCTGAGCCACCTGCCGCACCTGCGGCTGGGCCCGCTGCGCCGGCAATGGCCGTGGCTGGACACCTTGAACATGGCGGGGCTGCCCCTGCCCCAGCAATACGAACGCGCCCGCCAACTCTTCCCGCCCGACCTGCGGCGCGCCCTGTTGGCGGCTGACGCGCACCGCGCGCCGGGGCAGCCGGCGACCCCGCCAGAACCGTTCATGGACATCGAGGAACTCGAGCGGTCTCCGGGCAAGACCCCCGTGGACGCGTTGGTGAACCAAGTCTCGCGGATTGAACTGCGCCATTACATGGCACCGGTGCTACTGCGCGACATTGATGCCGTCAGCATGGCCCACTCGCTGGAAGTCCGGCCGCCGTTTCTCGATCACAAACTGGTTGAGTTCGTTTGCCGTCTGCCGGCCCACCTGAAAATCGGCGGGCCGATTGCCAAACCCCTGCTCGCAGGCGCCGTCACCGACCTGGCGCCGCCCGCCATTCTGCACCGCAAGAAGGCGTTCTTCCACCTGCCCATGGGCGCATGGATGCAGCATGAACTTCGGGATCGCATTGAGGACGCCACGACCCCAGAGGCCACGCGCCGCCGCGGCCTGTTTGCGCCTGAAGCGGTCGCGCGCGTCCGCAGCGAGTTCGTCCAAAACCCGTCGCGCGCCTGGCCCGGCCTCTGGATGCTTGCCGTGATTGAGTGGTGGATGCGAAAGTATGTGGACCAGGCAGCGTGAGGCGCCCAGCATGGAGCATTCAACGTGAAAATCGCCATCCTTGCCCACTACCCGACCTGGGCGCTTGAAGGCCGCGAAGGCTACCGGCCCGATCCACAACGCCACCCGGCGCCGTGGGTCCGCAATCTAGCGCAAGCCGTCGCGGCGCTCGGCACGGTGGAAGTCCATGTCGTCACGCAAACCGACGAAATCCAGCGCGATATGGAGACGGTCGCTGAAGGCGTTCATCTGCACTTCGTGGCGTGCCCGGCGCGCTGGCGGGCGACGACGTTGTTCTTCTTCGACTGCCGACGCCTGCACCAGGCGTTGGGGCGCATCCAGCCGGACATTGTTCACTCCCACGGCACCGAGGACGCCTACGCGCTGGCCGGCCTGACTTCGAGCCTGCCGTGCGTGATCACCATGCAGGGGATGCTGTTCAAGATCGCGCAACATGTCCGGCCGCCGCTGTTCTCACGACCGCGGCTCATTCGCTTCATCGAGCGATGGTGCCTGCGCCACGCCCGGCATATCATCGCCAAGAGCGACTACGTGGTCGAATCCATGCGCGAGATCGCCACGCCGGCGACGCTCCATCGCGTGCCCAACGCGCTCAACCCGGTCTTCTTCGAAACCGCCGCCGCGCCCGAGCCGGACCGGCTCCTGTTCGTTGGCATCATCGAAACCCGGAAGGGACTGGTGCATCTGGTGGACGCCCTGGCGCGGCTGGTCAAGATGCGACCGACGGTGAAGCTCGCCATCGTAGGCGTGCCCGGCCGCGGCTCCGACGCTTACGACGCCGCCGTGCGACAGAGCGTCATCCGACAAGGGTTGGAAACCCACGTGGAGTATCTGGGTTTCCGGCGGCCTGACGCTGTGGCACGGGAGATGGCGCGAGCGAGCGTGGTGGTGGTGCCGTCGCTGGAGGAAATGTTCTGCAACGTAGCCGCCGAGGCGATGGCGGTCGGCCGGCCTGTCGTGGCGACACGGACGGGGTCGTTGCCACAATTGGTCGCTGACGGCGAGACGGGCCTCTTGGTGCCGGTCGCCAATTCCGGCGCATTGGCTGCAGCGATTGATCGGCTGTTGTCGGACGAATCGCTGCGGGTGAAGCTTGGCGCGGCGGCCCGAGTGCGGGCGCTAGGGCGGTGGGAACCGCGGCTCGTGGCCCGCCAGACGATGGCTGTTTATGAGACGGTGCTCAAGCTATGAGACATTATTTGAACAAGTTGCGGCTGAATCTGGGAATCAAGCGGAGAATACTGAACCATCCCGTCACCAATCAGATCGTGGCTTCCTTCATCACTCCGCGCAGGTTGAAACTGAGGTCAGTCCCGTTGGTGTCTCTCCTCCCACCGGGCCAACAGATTCTTCTCCAAGCCCTGCCTTTCACCCCTTGGGACACACCGTTCAATGACTTGGTCCCGCTGTGTTTTCTGGCCTGCTCAGTCAGACCGAAACGCATTTTGGAGATCGGAACCGCGTGTGGACGGGCGACTCTTTCTTTGGCCCTCAACAACCCAGCCGCAACCGTGGTCTCCTATGATATCAACCCTTCCGCAGGGGCCTATATCAAAGGCCACCCTCTCGCTTCCCGAATCGAACTCCGGTTGATGGACGTTCATCAGGATGTCGGCAAACTCCGGAGTGAGCCGCCGTTTGATTTCATTTTCATTGACGGCGATCACGCGGAGCAAGCTGTCCGGCGCGATTCAGAGCTGGCTTTCAGCGTCTTGGCCCCCCAGGGAATGATCTGTTGGCATGATTACGCCAACTGCAACTGGCTCCTGGGGCTTTACGCAGTCCCGGAGGTGCTAGCCGATCTAGCCAAAACTCGCGATATTGTCTCCATTGAGGGAAGCACTTTGGCTGTGTTTCGAAACCAGCCATAGCTGAACAGGAGGCCCGTTTGACATCCCCGGCTACAGATCTTGGCCGGCATAAACCAGAGATGCCTCATCAGAATCCCATCTGGAACTTGGAGCAGTGCGCGCGCCCAGACGCCGGGCGCAGCAATGGGACCCCAGCGTTGTGGCGCAACAGACGCTGGCGGTCTATGAGGCCGTGTTGCCAGTATGACTGACGATATGGCTTGCCTTGCGGCCGAAGTTCTTGGGATAGAACTAGTCCGCTTTGTGTATGTCACCTACAACCCGCAAGAGACAGCCTATCAGAACGGACGCTTATGGTTGCCGTTGAGTCGCACTTGGATTTCTATCGTCGCTGGCATCGGCTCTCAAAGCCCTACATTCACCGGCAGTTCCAACAATTCGCTCCCTACCTTGGCCAGCGGGTGGCCGACGTGGGTTGCGGCTTGGGCAACTTCACGCCATGGCTGCTCGACCGGGAACTCTACTTGGGGGTTGATCTCGACGAAGAACTTCTGCGGGAATTGGAAAGCACCTACCACCAATCGCCAACCGTCAAAGTCGCCCGGCTCGACCTCGCCGCTCCCGCCTTTGCCCGGACGCTGTCCCTCCACCGTATAGACTCCCTGCTGTGCGTTAACGTGCTCGAACACATCGAGAACGACCGCGTCGCGGTGGAAAACATGGTGGCCGCCCTGCCGCCCGGCGGTCACCTTTGTCTGCTGGTGCCGGCGTTTCCGTATCTATTGGGGACGCTCGACCAACTTGACGGGCACTTCCGCCGCTACACGAAGAAGACGTTGGGGGCCTGCCGGCGGGGCTGCCGATGGAGACGCTGCGCACCTATTACTTCAACTTCATTGGAGCGCCGGGCTGGTTCCTGAAAGGCCGGGTGCTCAGGCAAGCCACGCAGACCAGTGACAACTTCGCCCTGATGAACGCCTTGCTGCCGCTGGTGCGTCTGTTGGAAAGGCTCTGCCCGCCGCCGTTTGGCCTCTCCGTCATCGGCATCTACAAACGTCGCTGAACGGCGCGCCATGCGGCGGGTCATGCCGGTGTTTGTCGCCAGCCCCGCTTTTCGCGAAGTTTTGGAAACGTCCCGGAATTGGGGGGCGGGGCATCTGGACAAAAGGGATGAGAGCAGTCAGGCTTTGGGGATCATCACAACCGAAACCCAACCACTGCTCAACCCATGCAACAGATTATCGCCGCCGAACTGCTGGCCGCCTCCAATGAAGGCTTCAGCCTCGACGAATTGGTCCTCCAACTGCGCGAGTGCATGACCGAAGAAGGTTTGCCCGCCATCCTGCGCTTGATTCTCGAACTGGTGGACGAAAGCTTGGCCCTGGCCCACGTCAC
>DYDC01000139.1 GCA_020718125.1 Methylacidiphilum sp.
CGGGGAAAAGACGCGGCGGCTGCCGTGGCCGGTAACTCCGAAAGCATTCGGGGCGAACGTCACGGCAGCCTTTTCTCGCCACTGAGGCTCTGAAGCCAGCCGCCGGTCATGCGACCGATCTCATCGAAGTCGGCGTGGAAGGCCGGCCTCTTTGAGGTTGATGGAACGACCACTGGGGAATAATGTCGGGCGGCTTATGAAAACCATCCATGCCGTCTATGAAAACGGAATGTTCCGCCCGCTCGAACCGGTGGATTTGGCGGATCAATCCGAGGTAGAGTTCGAGCCGAAGGTGGTTCTGCCAACGGGACGCGCTGTGGAAGCGATGAAGGAAGCGTTTCGCATTCTCTCCCGGAGTTTTCCAACGGGCCAACCTGATCTGGCAGCGCGGCACGAGGCGCATCAGCCGTGACGCCGATCTTCACCGACACCGTCGGCCTGCTGGCGCTGTGGAACCAGAGCGACCAGTGGCACGAGGCTGCCAAGGCGGCATTTGCACGGCTCAATCCATCCGAGACGGTGCTCACCACAACAATGTTCGTGCTGCTGGAGTGCGGGAATGCCGCCGCGCGCACGCCATTCCGCGACGAGGTGGACCACTTGCGCCAGCAGTTGGAGTTGGCGGGGACGCTCATCCGACCCACCGAGGAGGATTGGCAACGGGCATGGACTGCTTACCGACAGGGCGAAGCGGCACAAGCAGGTATCGTGGATCAAGTGTCTTTCGCGGTGATGCGACGATTTGGTTTGACGCTTGCCTTCACGAATGACCGCCATTTCCAAGCGGCTGGATTCCGCACGTTGTTCTGACGTATCAACTCAGGGCCGATCATCAGTAGCCTGCGGTCCGGTTCCAGTTGCTCGTCCCGTAAAAATCCGTGTTTCATCCGTGTTCGATCCGTGGCTAATATGCCCCCAATGACCGCGCCGGAATCCAATCTCACGCCGATGATGCAGCAGTATCGCCGCGTCAAACGGGAGATTCCTGCGGACGCGCTGCTGCTGTTCCGGCTGGGGGATTTCTACGACGCGCAGGCTACCGGCTATTGCAACACCTGAACCGCCGGCCAATCGCGCAATCCCAACCATTTCATGGTCAACGAACCCTTGTTTCTGTGGGGGAAGCATTGAGGATGGAATGGTTACCCTGTTGAATCTCAAACCGTTCAAGTGTTGCAATAGCTACTGGCTATCGCCCCGAAAAGCCCTCTCACTCGCAACCGTCTCCAAACCGTCTTGGTTGCCCTGATGAGAAATCCGCGCTACCGGCTCGTGTCGCCGGCTCGTTGACACGCCCTTGGCCCTCTGGCATCCTGCGCGCCCCATGAAAGTCCTCATCATTGGCGGTGGCGGACGCGAACACGCGCTGGCTTGGAAGCTCTCGCAGTCGCCGCGCGTGAAGAAGCTCCACGCCGCGCCCGGCAACGCCGGCATCGCGCAGGTCTCCGAGTGCCGGCCTGTCAGCGCCGAAGACCTGCCCGGCCTGCTCGCGCTCGCCAAGGAGCTTAAAGCTGATCTCACCGTCGTCGGGCCCGACAACCCGCTCGCGATGGGCCTCGTGGACCTGCTCCAACAGCACGGCTTCCGCGCGTTCGGCCCAAGCGCGTCGGCGGCGCGGTTTGAAAGCTCGAAGGTTTTCGCCAAGGAGTTCATGGCCCGCCACGGCATCCCGACGGCGAAGTTCGGCAGCTTCGCCGACAGCGGCGAGGCGCAGAAGTTCGCGCAGACCATCCACGGCCCGTGCGTGGTGAAGGCCGACGGCCTCGCGCTCGGCAAGGGCGTCATCATCTGCCAGTCGCCGCGGGACTCGGCGCTGGCGATCAGCCAGATGATGGACAAGAAAGTTTTTGGCGCGGCCGGCGAGCGGGTCATCATCGAGGAGTTCATGCAGGGCGAGGAGGCCAGCATCCACGCGCTGCTCGATGGCAAGACTTACAAGCTGTTCCCCTCGTCGCAGGACAACAAGCGCGTGGGCGACAACGACACGGGGCCGAACACCGGCGGCATGGGCACCATATCGCCCGTGCCGATGGTCTCGTCCGCGCTCATGCAGACGGTCGAGGAAAAGATCCTCAAGCCGTTCCTGCGCGGTTGCGCCGCCGACGGCCTCGAATATCGCGGCCTGCTCTATCCCGGCCTGATGTTGACCCGCGAAGGCCCGAAGGTGCTGGAGTTCAACGCCCGATTCGGCGACCCGGAGACGCAGGTGTTGATGATGCGGCTGGAGAGCGACCTGATTGACGCGCTGGAGGCGGTCGTGGACGGCCGGCTTGCGGACACGACGCTGAAGTTCCGCCGCGAAGCGGCCGTGTGCGTCGTGATGTCCAGCGGCGGTTATCCGGGCGACTATGCGAAGGGCAAGCCGATCCGCGGTCTTGATGACGCGGCGAAGCTGCCGGACGCGCAGGTGTTCCACGCCGGCACCAGGCGCAGCGGTAACGACATCGTCACCGCCGGCGGGCGCGTGCTCGGCGTCACGGCGCTCGGCGCGGACCTGCGGGCGGCCCGCGAGCGCGCCTACGATGCGGTGGCCCGCATCTCGTTTGACGGCGCGCATTGCCGGAAGGACATTGGCGGGCGCGCGCTGCGGTTCATGGAGTCCAATCCCGGCAGTGAATGCAAAGCGTGAATCGCATGAGCGGAGTCTGCATGATGAAATTCTTCTTAAGCCTCGCCCTCGCCGCGACAGTGGCCGGCGCGGCGGAAACCACGCAGCCGGCTGCCAAGCCCGCGCCGGTCGCCGGCGCGGCGATTGACCTCTCCGACCTGCCGGCGGTGATCGCCGCGTTGCGGGCGCGCTACCTGAATCCGTCGGTGCTCGGCGACCGCGAACTGAACGAGGCCGCCGTGCGCGGCATCCTCGACCACCTCGGCCACGGCGCGAGGATCATCGAGCCGCCCAAGCCCGGCGCCGTCAAGGAAACGCCCCCGGACATGGCCAAGGCCGATCTCATCGGCGAACAGATTCATTACATCCGGTTCGGCAAGCTGGGCAACTTCACCGCCGGGGTGCTCGACTCGGTCATGGAAAAGGTGCCATGCGACAAGACCAGCGGCATCGTGCTCGACCTGCGGTTCGTGCAGGGGCATGACTTTGCCGATGCGGCCGCCGTCGCGGGCCGGTTCCTGCCAAAGGGCGCGCCGCTGTTCATGCTCAAGGGCGCTGGCAAGGACGAGCCGCGCCGGTTCGGGGCGGCGTTCGACAAGCCCTGCATGGCCACGCCGCTCATCGTGCTGGTCAACGCCGAGACCGCCGGCAGCGCCGAGGCGCTGGCCGCCGCGCTCCGCGACCAGCAGCGCGCGGTGATCATCGGCAGCGTCACCGCCGGCGACGCCGCCGAGCGCGTAGAGTTGCCGCTGGTCGGCGGCAAGAAACTCGCGCTGGCGGTCAAACAGGTCGTCCTGCCCGACGGGAACCGCGTTTTCCCGGCCGGTGTCATTCCCGACGTGCCGGTGAAGATGGACCCCGATCTCCAGCGCAAGCTCCTGCTCGGTCCCGACGCGCAGAAGGACCTCCGCGCCAGCCTCGAGCCGAAGGTCAGCAAGCACCGCATCAACGAGGCGGAACTGGTCCGCACGCTCGAGTCCGACGAGAAGACCGCCGCGCGCAACGGCAAGTCCCCCGCGCCGACGCCCGCCGCGAAACCCGAGCCGGCGCCCGCGCCGGAGGAGGACAAGGAGACGCGCAACGCCAACGTCAAGGTCGAGCAGCCGGCCGACGTGGCGCTCACCCGCGCGCTCGACATCCTGAAAGGTCTGCGCGTCCTGCGGCGGTAGCTCGGGGATTTCCCGCGTCGCCGCAGCCTTGACCTCCCCCCTGCCGATGATAGAGTGCGGGGCTGCGGGGATTCGGGAATTCAACCGATCGGATGAAGACAATTCTTTTTGTTTGCACCGGCAACATTTGCCGCAGCCCGATGGCCGAGGGCTGGGCGCGGCGTCTGCTCGGCAACCGCCACGATGTTGACGTGATGTCGGCCGGCCTCGGGGCGGTTGATGGCCAGCCGGCCAGCAGCCATGCGATGACCGTCATGCGCCAGATCGGCGTGGACATCGCCGGCTTCCGCAGCCGGCATGTCACGGTCGGCGTCATTGCGCAGGCTGACCTCATCTTTGGCATGACGCGCGGCCACGTGGACTCGATCGTCCTGATGTATCCGGAGGCGGCCGAGAAGGTGTTCCTGATGCGCGAGTTTGACGACAGCGTGCCGTTGCACGAGAAGGACATTCCCGACCCGATCAGCGGGCCGATCAACAGCTATCTGGATGCCCGCAACGCCATTCAGGCGTCCATGCCCGGCGTGCTGAAGTTTGTCGGGCAGACCATTGCCAATGAGCGGCACAGCCCCGCGGCAACGACCACCGTCGTCCCCGCGGGTGTTGACGATCCGCCCAAGCCCGCGCTCCGCATCGCGCTCGGCGCGGACCACGCCGGCCTTGAGTTGAAGAACGCGGTCAAAGACATCCTTGCCAAAGCCGGCCACAACGTCGCCGACCTCGGCACGGACTCGGCAGAGAGCTGCGATTATCCCGACTACGCGCAAGCGGTGGCGCGCGCCGTGTCCGCCGGCAAGGCCGACTTCGGCGTCCTCTGCTGCAAGACCGGCGTCGGCATGAGCATGACCGCCAACAAGGTCCCCGGCATCCGCGCCGCGCTCGTCACCAGCGTCGAGGTCGCGCGCCTGACGCGCTTGCACAACGACGCCAACGTCCTCTGCCTCGGCGCGGTCGAGACCGCGCCGGCGCAAGTCCGCGAGATCGTCGAGACGTTTCTCGCCACCACATTTGAGGGTGGCCGCCACGCGCGCCGCGTTGGCAAGATGGAAGCCGCCCGCCAGACCAATCCTGATTCCCCGCACTGCACATCGAATTCAGCCCCGTCGCCCATGAGCACCCTGAAGCAAGTTGACCCCGAAATCCACGCCGCCATCGCGAGCGAAGTCCGCCGCCAGCAGGAAAACATCGAGTTGATCGCCAGCGAGAACTTCGTTTCGCCCGCCGTCCTCGAAGCCGCCGGCACGGCACTCACGAACAAATACGCCGAGGGTTATCCCGGCAGACGTTACTACGGCGGCTGCGAATACGTGGACATCATCGAGCAGCTTGCCATAGACCGCGCGAAACAGCTCTTCGGCGCGGAGCACGCCAATGTGCAGCCGCATTCCGGCTCGCAGGCGAACATGGCCGTCTATCTCGCGCTGGCCAAACCGGGCGACACGATCCTGGCGATGAGCCTGAATTTCGGCGGCCATCTCACCCACGGCTCGCCGGTGAACTTCTCCGGGCGGCTCTTCAAGATCGTCCCCTACGGCCTGCGGCAGAGCGACGAGCGGATTGACATGGACGAGGTTGCGACACTTGCCCGCACGGAGAAACCGCGCATCCTGGTGGTCGGCGCGAGCGCGTATCCGCGGACGCTCGACTTCGCGGCGTTCGCACGGATTGCCAGGGACACCGGGGCGGCGCTCGTGGTGGACATGGCGCACGTCGCCGGCCTCGTTGCCGCGGGCGTGCATCCGTCGCCAGTCCCCCACGCCGATGTCGTCACCACCACCACGCACAAGACGCTGCGCGGCCCGCGGGCGGGGTTGATCCTCTGCAAAGAGGGGCTTGCCAAGTCGGTGAACTCGCAGGTTTTCCCCGGCATCCAGGGCGGCCCGCTCGAGCACATCGTGGCGGCCAAGGCCGTCTGCTTCAAGGAAGCGATGCGGCCGGAGTTCAAGGCTTACCAGCAACAGATCGTGAAGAACGCCGCGACGCTCGCCGCGGCGCTCGCGGCGAAAGGACTCCGCATCGTCAGCGGCGGCACCGACAACCACCTCATGCTCGTGGACCTGCGGCCGAAGAAACTCACGGGCAAGATCGCGCAGGAGGCGCTCGACAAGGCCGGCATCACGGTCAACAAGAACATGATCCCGTTCGACCCCGAGAAGCCGGCCGTCACCAGCGGCATCCGCATCGGCACGCCCGCCGTCACCACGCGCGGCATGAAGGAAGCCGAGATGCAGGCCATTGCCGACCTCATAGACGAGGTCTTGAGCGCGCCGGAAAACGCCGAGGTTCAGGCTCGCGTAAAGGCTAAGGTCCGCGCGTTGACCGCGAAGTTCCCGCTGCCGTATGCGATGGCCTGATGGCTGGCGCAGATGAAACAGGCGCAGATTCCTGCTGGCGATTCCGCCCTCCGCACTCCGCGCTCCGCATTCGCGGTGGTCTTCGACTTTGACGGCCTCATCGTGGACAGCGAGACGCCGGATTTCGAGGCGCACCGGCAGATTTTCGCCGAACACGGCGTCACACTCACCGCCGGGGAATGGCTCGATGAAATCGGCACGGTGGACCCAAGTCGAAACTGGTTCGAGCGGCTCAGCGAGCGCATCGGCCGGCCGCTCGACACCGCCGCATTACGCGAGGAGAAACACCGCCGTTTCTGGCGGGTCGTCATCATGGAGCCGATGCCGGGCATCCGCCGGCTTCTCGACGAACTGGCTGCCGCCGGTGTGCCGCTCGGCCTGGCCTCCAGTTCCGATCTGTCCTGGATCGGCCGCGCGACCACGATGGTTGATGTCGCCCGCTATTTCCGCGTCATCGTCACCGGCGAGGACGTGGCCCGCCGCAAACCGGACCCGGAGCCATACCTGCTCGCCGCGCAACGGCTCGGTCTGCCGCCTGCCCGTTGCGTCGCCATCGAGGACTCCGAATGCGGCCTCACGGCCGCCCGTGCCGCCGGCATGAAGACGGCGGTCATCCCCCACTGGCTCACCGAGATGCAGGACCTTTCCGCTGCCGATCTCCGCGTTGCCAGCGCTGAGGAACTGAATGTTGAGACACTCGCCCGCCTTATCGGGGGCGGAGAGAAGTAACCGTCCCTCAACACTTCAGCCCATCCATCCAGATCGGGTCGCCGGTTGGCACGCGGCGCAGGAGTTGATGGCCGAGCGCGCCGCGAAGGTGGACGCGTTGCGGCAGCTTGCAGCGGTCGTCGGCGATGTGCAGGTGCAGGCGATCCCCGGCGGACGGCAAGTCAACATGATCATTTCTCGAGGACTCGGCTGGAGAGTGGTGCAGGCGATCCCCGGCGGACGGCAAGTCAACATCAAGGGTTTCGTCCAAGGAGCGCGGCAGCTCTCGGCGAGTTTCGACGCCACCG
>DYDC01000140.1 GCA_020718125.1 Methylacidiphilum sp.
GGGACGAACCTTTGCAGCCAGCCCCAAATCGGCCAGCCAGACCTCACCGCGCTTTGGGTCGTTCATGGGCAGCCTCGGCTCGGGCGAGGACGGCAAACGCTTCAGCCGCCGCGCTGGTCTGGTCGTCCTCGGCCCAGATGCCGTAAGCATCGTCGAAGATGACGCCGGCATGACGATCCCGGTAAAGCTGCCGGACCGCTTCCTCCACTTGGCGCAACTCAGCGTTACTCAGCTTGGGCAGGACTTCTTGAATCTCACACACAGTGCTCACGACCTTTTTCTAGCACAGCGACCCACTGGATTCAAACGCAGATTCGGGGCTGGAATGCAACACGCCAGCCGCTAACGACATCTCCTTGAACTCTGCGGGACCCGGAGGACATTCTCAGAGCCGGGAGGAGCGCAGCGATGCCTCGAGTTGGCAAAGGTCCTTGGGCAATGCGGCAGTCCAGGTCATGCGCTTGCCGGGATGGTCCGGGTGTTCGAGGCTGAGGACTTCGGCGTGCAAGGCTTGGCGCGGGAAATCAATGGACGTTTTTGCGCACTCCCGTCCGCGATAGGCCGGGTTATACGTGCGGTCGCCGATCAAGGGCAGTCCGGCGAAGGCAGCCTGCACGCGAATCTGGTGTTTCCGACCGGTCTCCAGCCGGAGCCGCAGCTTGGTGACAAAGCCTTTACCGTCGGCGAGCGGATACTCGGCGATGACCTCGTAGTGCGTGATGGCCTCCTGCGCCTCGGAGTTGGGTGCTTTCGCCACCGTTTCGGAAAGGACCTGCTGGCGCAGTTCGTCCTCGCTCAACTTCAGCCATTGCCGCCAGGTTCCTTTGGGTGCGCGCGCACGCCCTTCCACGTAGGCCACGTATTCCCGCTTCATGGTGTGCGCCTTGAGTTGCTCGATGAGGTGGTGGCGCGCGGCGGGACTTGTCGCGATGCAGAAGACGCCGCTCGTGTGCTGGTCGAGGCGATGCACCGGCAGGGGTTCGAGCTTGCTGTAGGCGGGCGGCAACGTCCTTCCGCCCACGCCGCGGTCATGGGCCTTCAGCTTCCCCGCCAGAAAGTCGGCGAGAATGCTGAGCGCGGACAGGTCGCAGTTCGGCGCAGGCACGGAGATGAGGCCCGGCCCCTTGTTGACGATGGCGAGCGCGGCGTCCAGGTAGAGCAACGAAACGCGCGGATGAATCTGCCACCCGGCGCCGCAATCGAGCGTCGTGGCGCGGCGACCGCCCAGTTCCAGCGCATCGCCCGGGTCCGGGATGACTTCATGAGGCCTGCGGATGATGACGCCGTTGACGCTGACCCGTCCCGCCACGATCCATTGCTTGGCGCGGGTCTTTGGCGTGTCGGGATGCTGTCGCAGCAACCACTCCAACAGCGGGGCGCTCTTAGTTTCCATCATGTCTCCGTTCACCCGATACCTTGGCCGATACCCGGCGCCGCTTCATTTCTCCCGCGACAAACATCGCCTCCACCTTCTCGCGCGCCCAGGGATTCTTCCGCAGAAACTTGAGGCTGGAATTCACGCTCGGGTTGTCCTGGAAGCATCGGATCGGAATGCGGTCCGCCATCCTGGCCCAGCCATACCACTCCACCAGTTGCTTGACGATGCTCTCTAGCGTGACCCCGTGCAAAGGATCGCGCGGTTGCGGGGAAGGCGATGACGGCTGGGGATTCACAGTTCTTCTTTGGGAGGCGATGAACGCTCAACCGAAGAGATTATCGAACTCGTTGTGCGTGCCCACCCAGACCCAAGTGATGTTGTCACCGTGGCGTTCGCCGATGGCGCGGTATTGCTCATCGATACGAACAGACCAGACATGGTCGTAACCGCCGAGTTTCTTGAAGCGGAGCGAAGGGTGGTCGGGGTTTTGCGCGAAGAGCGCGTAGGCGCGGCGCGCGGCCTTGCGGTTGGTTTCGTTCAACCCCGCATAAGCCCGCCAGAAACTCGGCCGCGTGCGCGAGTTCACAGGCGCTTCGGGTCGAGAGGTTCGTCACCCTCGGCGGCGGATTCGCGGAGGAAAGTGTCCAGCTTCGGCCGCGCCTGTGGATAGGCGAGCCGGTGCTCCCACGCTTCGTCATCCTGACGGGCGAGGAGAAACCGGGCGAAGTCAACCACCTCGGACTGCTTGTCCGCCGGCAGAGCTTCGCAGACCCGAATGATTTCCGCAGTGGTGCTGCTCATAGCAGTTTAATAACGGCAAACCGGAGGAAACTCAAGCGGGTTAGGTTCCACTTCCGTCCCGATCACTTCTCGATGCCGAGCAGTTCCACCTCGAAGATCAACGGGCTGTTGGCGGGAATCTTCGGGCTGGGGCTTTGATCGCCGTAGGCCAGTTTCGCCGGGATGAACAACTTCCACTTGTCGCCCACCTTCATCAGTTGCAACGCCTCCGTCCATCCCGCGATCACGCCGCTGACCGGAAACGAGATCGGTTCGCCGCGCTCCACCGAACTGTCAAAGACCGTCCCGTTGATCAACGTGCCGTGGTAATGCACCTTCACCCCGTCGCTCAGCTTCGGCGTCGCGCCCGTGCCGGACTTCATCACCAGGTATTGCAGGCCGCTGGCCGTCGTCTTCACGCCTTCCTTCTTGGCGTTCTCCGCGAGAAAACTGTCGCCGGGCGTATTCTCCGCAACCGCCGGTTCTTCTTTCATGCCGCAACCAGCGACCAAGCCGAGAACAAGTGTCAGGACAAGAATGTGTTTCATAGAATTGTTAGTCTGCATGGATTGTTTTCGGCGCGCGGAGCTTCAGCGAAGCCGGCTGCAAGGTCAAGCCACGAACGCCAAGGCAAGGGATCGCTTCCCTCTTGTCCCTCTCCGCCTCCCGCCATACACTCCGCCCCACGATGTTTACAGACATCTGTGACAATCTCCGACAGCTTTGCCTCGAAGACGCCCGCCGCGCAAGGCAAGCTGGTTCAATGCGCGTCGGCCACAAACCTGTTTATTGTCAGGTGGTGTTTGCGGTAGGATTAGGCGAGCCGCAACTATGATCGCGAAACACGCCAGCACGACTCCGAAGATTGCCCCGTAGGGGGGTGACGTTATGTTCATCAAGCAAATCACGCTAAAAAACATCCGAGGATTCGCCGATCTCGACTTCGATCTCAGCCGGACGGACGGCAAATACGCCGGCTGGACGGTGTTCACCGGCGATAATGGCTCCGGCAAGAGCACGCTCCTAAAGGCCATCGCGGTGGGGCTTCTCGGAAAGGATACGTCCCGATCACTGCAACCCAGTTTCCATCGCTGGATTCGAGATGGGGCGGCAGACGAGGAATCCTCCATTCAGTTGGAAATTGTGCGTTGCGACGAGGACGACGAATTGGTTGAAACCGGAAGAGCGCCAGCGAGTGTGTTTCCAGCGAAGATCGCCCTGAAAAACGGGGGCAAAGAAACGACTCTTCACGCTGAAATCCCCAACTCAACAAATCGTAAAACCTACCAAACACCGGATCGCACCATCTGGTCGTCTGAAGCCAGGGGCTGGTTTTCCTGCGGATATGGGCCGTTTCGTCGTGTGTTCGGTGCGTCACCTGAAGCCACGCGACAGATGGTCGCGCCAACGACGGAACGCTTTGTCACCATGTTTCAAGAGGCGGCTTCGCTGGCTGAGGTGGATCAGTGGATGCGGTTGCTCAAGCACAAGGAATTGGAGGACAAGAACGATGAGCGAAGGCAATTGGAGCTTGTCCTAGAACTCTTGCGGGACGACCTGATGCCCAACCAAATTACGGTAGATCGTGTTGATTCTGATGGGTTGTGGCTCAAGGACCGAAACGGCGTGCAACTGGCTTGGGGTGAAATGAGCGACGGCTATCGCGCCGCCGCCGCCTTGCTCGCCGACATCGTGAGACACCTGATCGGCACGTATGGATTGGAAGGGTTGACCGATAAGACAGAGGATGGCAAGACCGTGATCAAGCGCAGCGGCGTCGTATTGATTGATGAAATAGACGCCCACCTGCATCCAGAATGGCAGCGCGAGATTGGTTTCTGGCTTAAGCGCCACTTCCCTAACATCCAGTTTTTGGTCACGACCCATAGCCCGATCATTTGTCAAGCGGCCGACCAAAACGGGCTTTTTGTATTGCCCGAACCCGGCAGCGTAAACCAGCCAAGGCCACTGACCGATGAGGAATACAAGAAAGTCATTGCATCACGCCCGGACACGATTTTGCTCACGCCCGCTTTCGGCCTTCAGAACACACGATCTCCGCAAGCAGTGCAAGCAAGGGCGGAATTGGCGAAACTGGAAGCCAAGAAGAGATCCGGTGGCACTCTTGCTCCGAACGAAGAACGCATGGTTCAGGATCTCATGGCTTTCGTGAACCCCGACGAAGAGTGATCAGGTATGCGCCGGGTAAGACGACTCGATCTGGATGGCGAGGTGCAGGCTGACCTCAATTCTCGGCAGGCCACTGCCGACCTCCAGCAGAAAGACGGGACGCTCGACGTTGAGGCCGAATGGAAACACGCGAGGCAGACCACGAGCTTGGTATCGGTTCTCGGCACGCTCCGTCGCATGATGGGTGATCGCCAGCGGTGCATGTATTGCCTCGACTCCCACGGCACGGACATCGAGCACTTTTGGCCCAAGAAGCCATACCCTGAGCGCCTGTTTGTCTGGCCAAACTTATTGCTCTGCTGCACCGAGTGCGGGCGCTTCAAGGGACACGACTTTCCGCTCTCCAACGGCCAGCCCTTGTTGCTTGACCCAACCGCCGAGAATCCGTGGCAGCATTTGGACTTCGATCCTCCCACGGGGAACATTGTCGCCAAGTTCGATTCAGACCGTAATGACTACTCTGAAAAAGGCTCCAAGACTGTGAAGATCCTGCACCTGGATCGGCGTGAGGCAATGGCTGCCGGTTATCAGAAGACATTCCGGCGACTGGTTCGCATGGTTGAAGAAGCGTTGCGTCAACCAAGCCCTTCAGCGGATAGCCTAATCACCCACTTTCGCGAGGCTGATGACCATGGCCTGCTGGGTTGGTGTTTTCTCGGAAGCGGTCAGAATGAGTTCCCATTTCGCGAGCTTCGCACCAAACATCCAGTGGTCTGGGATGCCTGCCTCCGAGCGTTGGAGTTGTAGGACTTGTTCGAGCCAGCGCCTATACAGATGTCTGTAGGATGATTTTCCAAGATTAGGGGAACGCTATGTTGTGGGAAAGCTATCAGCCATCAGCCTTCAGCGTTTAGCCGGTAAATCCCCTGAAAACGCATCTCCCACCGCTGAAGGTTTTGGGAAAGCCGGGTCGGGCTTCATGTGCAGAAGACGGACGACCAAGGACGGAGGACCGAGGAGGGAAACGGTCTGCGGTCAGCCGTCAGCGGTCAGTTTCGGCCCCAGCCGCTAACCGCATCCACACGGACGCGATTTTCTTCCCTTTACCGCGGGGCGCGGGCTGGCGCATACTGCGGCGCATGAGTTCCACCAGCAGCCAGAGCAGTCCACAGGCAGTTGCCGCGCAGACGCCGCCGTTCCATCGGCACTACAAGTGGGAACTGCTCTTCTGGCTCTGTCTCGCGTTCTTTTTCCATCAAGGCGACCGCGCGATCTATGGCGTGGTGTTGTCGGGCATCCGCAGCGACCTGGGGCTGAGCGACCAGCAACTCGGCATGGTCGGGTCGGTGCTGTTCCTGATGCTGGCGCTGACGATGCCGTTCGCGGGCTACGTCGGCGACAAGTGGAGGAAGAACTGGATCATCACGTGCAGCCTGATGTTCTGGAGTTCGGCGACGGTGTTCACTGGCTGCGCACAGGGCATCCTCGGGCTGATCCTGCTGCGCAGTGTGGCGACGGCGGGCGGCGAGGCGTTCTACGCGCCGGCGGCGTATCCGCTGATGGCGAAGTTTCATCAGCGCACGCGCGCGATGGCGTTGTCGCTGCACCAAGGCGCGCTCTACGTCGGCGTGATGACGAGCGGCTTCCTCGGCGGCTGGATCGCGCAGAACTGGGGCTGGCGCTCGGCGTTCTACGTCTTCGGCGGCTGCGGCATCCTGCTCGGCATCGTCTTCATCTTCCGGCTCAGGGATACGCCCGACCCAACGCCCACGGATACCGCGCACGCTCCCGGCATCCCGGCGCTGTTGCGCGCGCTCGGCGTCATCTTCCGCATCCCGACGGCGCTGATGCTGACGACGGGACTGACGGCCATCGTGTTCGTGAACAACGGCTTCATGGTCTGGGCGCCGGAATTCCTGCGCGAGAAGGCCGACCTCTCCCTCACGCTGGCGGGCGGCTACTCGATGTTCTGGCATCACCTGCCCGCGCTCATCGGCATCAGCATCGGCGGCCCGCTGTCGGACCGGTGGGTGTTGAAACGGCCGACGGCGCGGTTGGAGTTGCAGGCGGTGGCGATGACGCTCGGCGTGCCGGCGATTGTGCTGATGGCGCTCGCGCCAAGCCTGACGATGGCCTGCGTCGGGCTGGCATTGTTTGGTTTTTTCCGCGGCCTATATGAGTCCAACACACACGCGGCGATGTTCGACGTGATCGAGCCGCGTCATCGCGCCTCCGCCGTGGCGATCTCGGTGATGCTGGCGTTTCTGGTCGGCTCGACCTCGCCGTGGCTGCTCGGCAAGAGCCGTGAGGTCTTCGGCAACGCCCACGGCCTCTCGTATGGTTTCGCCGCCCTGTCCGTCGCCTACCTCATCGGCGCCGCCGCCGTGACGAGCGCGCGCCTTTTCTTTTTCCACCGGGATCGCATCGTCGAAAGCAGCGCGGCTTAGACTCGACGGGAGACGCCTCCACCTCCGAAGAATCTGTTTGCCATCCTTGATGGCAATCGCTGGCTGCTCCGGTATAAGGAGCGCTGTGGCAGGGGTGGGCAGGTTGCACCCCGCGTGCACAACGATAGCGATTCAGGATTCCGAGCATGAAGCATCACGCGCTGCAGGTTGGGGTCATCGTTCTGGTTTTCGCGTGCGGCCACGTCTTCGCGGCGCCGCCCACAACCCCCCTTGACCCCGATCGCGTCAAGGCGGTTGCGGCAATGCTGCCGGAGCAACCGGCGGGCGTCAGCCTGCCGATCAGCGACCGCGCGGCGTGGGATGCGCTGGCGAAACAGAAGGCGTATCGCGACGTTGTCGCAGAAGCTGCGAGACCCCCGGTTTGTTCCCAAATCCACGAGCACCCTGAAAGGG
>DYDC01000141.1 GCA_020718125.1 Methylacidiphilum sp.
ACGAAAGCCCGCTGCTTTTCGCTGATGCTCTTGACCGGGCCGGTGGAAAACAGTGCCGTCGCCTGCCCGCCGTAGGGATAGTTCGACAGCTTGTCACGCTCCACTATGTTCAGGTCGTTACCGTCGTTGACAAAAACCGGCTCCTCACCTACCAGGAAAAACGGCAGCCCCATTTCCACAGCATAGAACAGATGGGTGCCTGCCACATTTGAGGTGGCAAATCTATGCTGCGAAAGAAGTTCGTAAAGGTTCTTGATAAAACCGAGACCCACGCCCATTCCGGCGCTGACTACTTCAAAACCATGCTGGTTGAACATCTGGTCCTGGCCGTTTTCAAGGTCGGCATGATGCAGGCAGACCCTGACTGGCTGGAAATCGTCGGGCAGCCCCTTCAGCAGCACGCAGAAGCGTTCGACATCATAGTCCGCTTTCACGTGGACAGCGGAGTGGCAGGCAAAGGCGATGGTTCCTCTGGCGTCCCCCTTGCGAACCAGATTGTGCATCCGCCGGTAAAGCACAAATGGCGACCCCATGACCTCGACAGGTATCGCGCTGCGCCGCTTCCAGGCTTCCTTGCTCCGCTTATTGAAGACCAACATCAACTCCTTCGACGTGGCAAGATCGGTAACAAGAGGCTCCGAGGCACCCGACCATCCATGTTCCATATGGCAGGGCAGCGGGAAAAACGACGGAAACTTCGCGTATTCCTTGATGATCCGGTTAAACCCGTAGGCATACATGTCGGAATGGCGTTCGATGAATCTCATGGCCGTTAATCGAAACCCGCACCCCGTTTACGGCGCTTGCGCGGCAGCCCCAGACTTCTTCGCGCAAATCCACATGTGAGACGAAAGGCCGCTCTGAGCCAGGAATCTTTGGAAACTGCTGCCGCAAGTTTCCCACTGGTCAATCAGCACCCGCCGCAGCCACGCCTGGCCATCCAGAGACAAATCGCCGCTCAAGACCTTCTTGCGAACCAGTTCGGCATCGAGTTGACCGGGAGTCTGCATCTCCACCAGGTCGAAGCCGCAACGCGCCAGCAGCCTGGCAAGCGACATGGGATGGAAGTAGTTCAAATGCTCCGCGTCAACGCTATCAGACAGGCAGCCCAACGTGGCAATCTCGAATCCCTGCGCGTTCGGGCATGTGACCACCAACAAGCCATTCTCCGAAAGCACCGAGTTGGAGCGACGCAGAAACTCCTCCGGGCAAAACAGATGCTCGATAACCTCAAAGGCAACAACGGCATCAAACCTGTCCTCCCGGCTGAATGTCACCGTTTCGAATGGCTTCTCAATGACTTCAACGCCCAGGGATCGGCAGTGCTGCGCCAGGTCAGGAGTCGGCTCTACGGCGACAACCCGCTTGAACACCTTGCGCGAATTCAACTCCTGACAAAAGGTGCCAAAGGCTGCGCCAACTTCCAGCACCGTGCCGGCGCGGGTGCCATGCCGGGCGCACAACTCAAGGAAACGGTTGACGCGCGGGACAAAAATCTTCTCCCGTCGCGCCGCTTCGGAAGCGGGGAAGATGTGCTTGTTCCAATAGGCGTAGTTGACCGAGCCTTGGTAAAACCACTCCAGCACCGCCGGGGACGGGCGCGGGCTGATATAGACGGTCTGGCAATCCGAACATTCCCAGTAGTCCAATCCGAACTTCGCCCATCGGGCCACGCGCTGCCGCGAGTCACATGCAGAACAACCCACATCCACGAACTCGTCGCGTCGTGTGAGCAGGCGGCCGACATCCTGCAACATCGCCACACGCTGGTCGGCCGCATAAACCCGCGGGCGGATGTCATTCTCTCTCACTTGGCGATCCCGGGTTTCCGGTTGGTGGTGGATCGTTCCTCGGTAACGACCGCCCCGTAGGCGCTCGGCTGGCCCCAGATGTTATCTTTCACCCACTGGCCGTTCTCGATTCGCCAGACACGCCGGTCGCGGAACGTGTCGCACACGTAGTCGAACTCTTCTTCTGTTATGTTCACATACTTCAGCCACCGTTCCAGGTCGCGACGTGGCTTGACGTGGTCGTATTTGCGAACCATCTCGACGCCCTGTTCGCGGGTCAAGAGGCCCGCCCGGATATCCTTGCAAGCGTGGTCGGAGCCGCGGCCGTAGCCGAGTTTCACAAACTTCAGGTAGTCGTGGATGCCGTTCTCGTGCATGTCATCAATGTTCGACATCATGCGGTAGGTGCGCTCGAACGGCTGCTGTGCCGGACGCCAACCGTATTTCTCCATCACAAGCTTCACATGCTGGTTGGCGTCCCACAGAGTGTAGTTGCTTAGATGGATGCCGCGCACGCCGACCTCGTCAATCTCATCATCGCTGGGATACTGCGCCCACAGCAGGTCCTTGGGCCGCAGTCCCTCTTTCAATTCGGGGCGTCCGAGCTTCGCCAAGCCCTCGTCGGTGAAGTCATGCCAATCATAACCGCGGAGGGTGTGCTCGAGCCTGTATTTCGCCGTGAACTCCACGAAGTCATTGTAGGAATACATGCCGCCCAAATCCATGAACCCATGTTCGCCCCACATCATCAACGGCACCTTGTAGCGAACGGCAACATGGATCGGCGCCGTGAAAATGCCGCAGTGAGCGTGCCAGTTCATGTCACCCTGCAACTTGAACCCAACGCGGTTCATCTTTATCAAGACTTCTGTGCTGGGGCGGATGATGATGTGATCACAGTCGAACACTTCCCGCATACGCTGGAGGTTGTATTCGCCCTCTGGCATATAATTGTTCCCGTGGTAGGTCACCAGCAGGGGCTTGAGTCCCAACTCATGGATGGCGAAATGCGTCTGAAAGTAGCTGTCCTTGCCGCCGCTGACAGGAATGAGAATATCGTAATTGTTGGGCGCGCGGTAATTGTTGGCCAACTCCCTGAGCATCTGCAGGCGATCCGCCCAGTTGATCGTCTTCGTTTGTCCAGACACCCGGCATGCCGAACACACCCCGTTTTCATCAAACGTGAGAGGCGTTGCCACCACGGCGGGGTAAACACAGCGTGTGCACCATTTCATGATTGTCTCTTTGTTGCCTGCGGGAGTCTGACTTCGACACCGGCCCGCGTCAAGGCCCGCTTGCCCTGCCGGTCAGTCAATTCCGTAAAGTGCCAGATGTTGGCCGCCGCGACAGCGGAAGCCCCGGCCTTGACGCCGGCCGCGTAATCCTCAAAGCGGCCGACGCCGCTACAGGCAATGACGGGGATCGTGACCGCGCTGGAAACCTCGGCGATCAGTTCGGCATCGTATCCGCGGCCCGTGCCATCGCGGTCAATGCTCTGGAGCAGGATTTCGCCCGCCCCACGGCCCTCGACTTCGCGCGCCCAACCGCCCGGCGTTTTGCCAGCCGGAGTCGTTCCCCCATCAACAAACACTTCGGCTCTGCCATCCGGATGTCGCAACGCGTCAATGCTGACAACGATGGCCTGGCTGCCAAAAGCCTTCGCTCCTTCCGTGATCATCTCTGGTGTCCGGAAAGCGGATGTGTTAATCGTGATCTTGTCAGCGCCACGGCTGAACCGCTCGCGCATGTCCTCCACACTTCGGATGCGGCCACCCCACGTCAGCGGCATGAAGCAGGTTTTTGCGACGGCGTCCAGAATGCCAAGCGGATCGCCCAACCCCCGCACCTTGTGGTCGTCACGCCGCAGGTCGTATCCGCCGGCACGGGTGATGTCCAGATACACCAGCTCGTCCACGTTCCATTCATTAAACCGCTGCGCTTCGTAAAAGGGGTTGCCGATGATCTGATGGATCTTGAACAGTTCGCTGCGGACAAGCAGACCGTTCTGCAACAGCAAAACCGGAATCAATCTCTTCTTGAGCATCGCTTAGGCCGCCATCCTCGCGAAGTTTTCCAGAACCTTCAAGCCGGCCTTCTGGCTTTTTTCCGGGTGGTATTGCGTGCCGCGGATATTGCCCACCTCCACGCTGGCGACAAAGTCTGCCCCGTAGAAACACACGCCATTGACCACCGACGGCTCCGACGGCTTCAACACGTAACTGTGCACGAAGTAAAACACGTCGGTCTCACCCAAGCCGGCATACAATCCCTCCCTCCGGGCAAACCGGACATCGTTCCAACCGATGTGCGGCACCCGCAGACCGGGATCGGACGGACTCAACCTCTCCACGATGCCGGGAATCCAACTCAGCCCCGAATGGACGCCATGTTCCGTCCCGGTGGTGGCGAGCAACTGCATGCCGAGGCAGATTCCGAGAAACGGCTTGCCCTTCTCTTTCACCTCCACGCCGAGCGTTTCAACCCAGCCCGCCCGTTGCAACTTCTGCATCCCGTCGCCAAACGCGCCGACCCCTGGAAGAACCAAGTGTGTGGCGCGGCCAAGCTCATCCGACCGCCGCGCCACGAACGCCTCGTGCCCCAGCGCCAGGAACGCATTGACCACCGAGGTCAGGTTCCCCACGCCGTAATCAATGATGGCGATTGTCTGCTTCATGTTGCCGCCTCCGGCCCTCGGCGCCAAATGGCCGCAGCGCCGCGCCACTTGTGCCAATCCCCGCGCGCCTTGACAGGGTAAGCGGCCCCCACTGCCATCGTGCTTTTTCTCATCGTCGGTTCGAAGCTCAATGGCACTCTAGTCACCAAGGGCCGCAGCGGAAAAGGGAAAACTTCGCACTGGCAATCGTGGAATGAGTGACCGGGCGTGGCCGGCGCCCAACACGCAACCCCATGCAGACGACGCCCCTCACGCGCACAGTTCTCCGAACCTGCCAGTCACAGTGAAGTTGTCGGACACTTCAGCCAGGCTGATTCTGCGGCCGCCTTCCACGGAAGAATACGCGCAGCCCAGCAACAGACTGCTGGCCAGTTCCACGTCACGCCATCCGATACTCGTGGCGTTTCCGTGGCGCACGGCCGCCGCCAGTTCGGCAAACGCCCGTTGAGTGCCGCTTTGGACGGGCTGCACTTCGATCCGCCGGTGGCTGCGTTGATACGGGTCGCCCTCAGGCGGGAGAGTGTCCGCTTCGATCCAAGCCCCGTCTCCCGGCACTTCGAGAATCCCCGTCGTTCCCGCCAACCGGACGCTCGACCCCGAAGCTGTCGCGATCAAGCCATGCACCCCGTTGGCGAACTTGATGAACGCGTTCTCCACGATCGGATCGGCGTCCACCACATCCCCGCTCCGGGCCGTCGCTGCCACGTCGCAGGTGGCGGACAGGTGGCTGACCTGGTCGCACCCGGCAAAAAACAGGATCAAGTCAATGGAATGCGGGTGGCCCCACATCAACAACCCCCGCCCGTATTCGACCGTGATCTGAACAAGCTGCCCGATCGCCCCGCCCGCCACCAACTCGCGCGCCCGCCGATAAACATCCATGTAGCGCCGCGTGGTGCCATAGCTCAGCTTGACTTCGCGCTCCGCCACCGCCCGCATCGCGCGCCGGCAGTCGGCCAGCGACCTGCCCAGCGGCTTCTCCGCATGAATGCCGCGAACGCCGTTGCCGGCGGCGAACTCGATGATGTCACAACGGCCTTGCGTGCGTGTCGCGACGCTCAGGATGTCCGGCTTGATCGCGGCGATCATCGCCCGGTAATCCGTGAACACCTCGCGCACGCCGTGGAGCCGCGCAGCCGCGCGGGCGCGTTCCGCGTCCACATCGCAGACCGCCGCCAACTCCAGGCCGGGCAAAGAGCAGATGGCCTCGGCGTGGTTCAAGGGCAGCCAACCCTTCGGCAAAGCCTTGCGCACGCGGTCACTCGTCAACGTCCCGATGCGCCCGCAGCCCACGATCGCCGCTCTGAGTCTCTCCTCGTTCATACACGGTCACGGTTTCCACTTCAGGACATAAGTCCCCGGCCGGCCGGCCTGGCTTTCCAACCGCTCATAGATTTGCGGCAGGGACTGCCACGGTTCCACCGCTGCCACCAACCGCCGTGCGGGCAGCTTGCCGAGCCGGATGCATTCCATCAAAAACCGGCAGTTGCGTTTGAGGGTGAACCGCAGATCGTGCGCGGGAATGTCGTGGTCGGGCGAGTGGCCGCAGGCAACCACGCGCAGCTGCTTGTCGTTGAAGAACTGCGAATCCAACGGATTGAAATCCGGGATGGGGCTCATTCGTCCCGGGAACCCCAGCACGCAGATGGCGCCCTCTTTGCGGCAGAGGTTCAGCGCCAGCCGCCAATCGCTCCAACTATTCGACGTGGTGATCACGAGGTCGGCGCCCGCGCCGTCGCTCTGCGCTCGGATGGCATCCGCCCCCGCTGCATCCTGTTTGCCGGACACCTCTCGCGCGCCAAAGGCGCGCGCCATCGCCCGCGAAGTCTCGTGGTCGGAAAACGCGTAGGCAGTTCCCCCAAACGCACTGGTCGTCGCGACCGCCGCCATGCCCAGCACCCCCAACCCAATGACCGCCACGTGGTGACCCGGCGTAAAGCCGCCTTTCAGGAGCGCGTTATAACCCAGATGAAACAGGTAGGTCATGGACGCATCAACCGCGTCCATCGTCAGCGGCACGCCGGTGAGGATCTCGCCAGCATCACAGATGAATGCGCTGCGATGGGATTGATGCGTGTAAATGAGTTCACCCGTCCGGCAGCCATCCACAGCCGCTCCGACCGCCACCACTTCCGCAATGTTGCAGTAGCCCACCAATCGCGGATACACCGGCCCCGGCCTCAACGGCGGATCGCCGCGGTAGGCCGCCACCTCTGTGCCCACCGAAATCGCCGAGCACACCGTCTCCGCCAGCACCTCGTTCGGGCGCAGGGAATCCGCCTTCAACAAGCCTTCCTCAAAAACCAACTGCCGCGGCGCGGTGAGTTTGGCGACAACGCTTCGGATTGGAGCCGTGGCCATGTGGATCAATCCTTTCGCTTCAAAACATGTCCCAAGACACAGGTGTGCCCGCCTTCGCATCGCATCGGATGGGCCGGCCCAACACCTCCGGCAGATGCTTCGGCAGCAGCCCGTGCCCGGGCCGGATCGAGTGGACGTTTTTCTCCGTGAACACCTCGCCGGCTTTCATATCCCGCACGACAAACAGCGAGCGGCGAAACACGCGGCTGGCCGCTTCGCTCCGGGTCAGTTCGTAGTTCACCCGCCCCATCGCCTTCTCCGCCACGCGGATCGCCTCGACCATCTGCTTGAAC
>DYDC01000142.1 GCA_020718125.1 Methylacidiphilum sp.
CATCACGGGCGGCGTTCCCGGCGCTAAAGTGCCGGGCTATTCTCGTCCGTCCCTCCGGGACTTGATCGTGGCGCGTGTGTCAAGTTGCGCCCGAATTTCCCGTGGATTGTCCTCCTCGCTGGCGCGCTCGTCTGCGGCGCCGTATCGTGGGAAGCTGTTCTGGTTCTGGGGCGACACCAACCGCCTGAAATACCCGCTCGGCCATTTCTGGACCGCCGGCGCGACGAGCGACCCGCCCGGCAAAGGCGGACTCGATCCCGCTGACGGCGTGAACCTCCGCTACTTCGTGGACGGCGATGGCTTCAGCAAACAAATGGCCCGGCTCGGCGTGAAAAGCGGCCCCGTGTGGATTGACGGCTTGCTCACCGTCACCGACGAATCCGGCCGCGAGCGGCTCGTCTGCCACTACGCCCGCATGAAATCGCCCGGCGAGGCGTTCGGCCACGGACTCGCGGCCTTCAACGGCGAGAAAGCCGAGTTCGAGAAACTCGCGGAGTTCAAGCTCGACGACAAGACGCGCTGCCCGCACGGCCACCCGATCCGCCACCGCGACGCGAGCGGCGACCACTTCTACTTCGGCCAGCCGTTCCCGGTGGCGCGCGTGAAGGCGGAATTCAAGCGGCTTGCCGACCCGGCGGCCTACGAAGTCTGGGCCGGCTCCGGCTGGAATCGCGACGCGAAGCCGCTGAACGCCGCTGAGGAACACAAGCTCATCCGGGCCGGCAAGCTCAAGCAAAGCGACGCGCGTTTCCAGCCCGCAGACGTGGACACCGGCAAGCCGCTGGCGATGCACTACGGCTCCGTCTGCTGGAACGAGTTCCGCAAACGGTGGATCATGATCGCCGTCGCGCAGGGCGGCGGCCCGTCGTTCCTCGGCGAGGTCTATTACGAGGAAGCGCCAGATCTGACCGGCCCGTGGCCGCGCGCGAAGAAGATCGTCACGCACAACAAATACACCTTCTACAACCCGGTCCAGCACCCGTTCTTCGACCAGGCCGGCGGGCGCGTCATCTACTTCGAGGGCGCCTACGCCGAGACCTTCTCCGGCAATCCGGTTGCCACGCCGCGCTACGACTACAATCAGATCATGTATCGCCTCGACCTCGGCGACGCGCGCCTGCAGCCCGCGCAACGATGAAGCCGGACGCGAACCCGAAAACGACACTGGCCGAAAAACCGAAAACGCGGACACCGATTGGGAAGACCGGACTACAGGAAGATGACTTGCCCTTGGGCGTCTTCGGGCCGGGCAGCCTTGGTTAATGCCTCCAAGTCGGCAATACAGCAGCCAATCGAGATGTCCAGTTGCCGCGCATACACGACGGTGGCAAACGGCTCGCCGCTCCGCTGTCGGCGCACAGCTTCGGCGATCAGGTCTTCATCCTGCGTGAAAAGCAGCCGTCCCAAAGTTGTCGCGCGGTCGAGCAACGCCGTGTCGGCGAGGCGGGCGGTGCCGTCCTGTTGGGCAGTCAGGACATCCACGCCGCGCCGGCGCAGCCCGCGGGTGACGGGCGGCGGCACATGGACATCCATGTAGAGGCCGAGGCTCATGAAGCCCGGCGCAAGGCGCGGCGGGCCAGCGGGGACGGCTTGGCGGCGGCGCGCAGGGCCTTGAGCCGCTCGCCCTGCAGCTCGATCTCCGCGTCCATTTCAGCCTGATGGTCGTAATACCACGCCAGCGCGGCGTAAACCTGGGCCAGCGTGAGATGAGGGTGGTTTTCCTGGATGGTCTCGGCCGCCCAACCGTGGGCCAGGTGGTCGAGGACGATCTCGACGACCTTGACGTTGGTGTCATCCACCCACGCGCGGCCTCGCTCATCCAACGTGATATGCGGCGTTGCGGCAACCGTTGCCATGGCGCGAACTTAGCCGCGCCGCGTCGGGGTTTGCAAGCGCGGATGCGAAGGAAGGACGGGCGCGCCGAGCGATTGGACGCTGGTGCGGCACTGACGTGGAGCTTGACCACGGCGCGCGCCGGCGCAAACATCCGCGCCATGAGCGAACCCACGGAACCCACGGGAGACAGGTCGTCGGCGGCGAGGCCCCGCTCGCCGGAATACGCCATCTACAAACCCAACTCGCGCGGCAGCGGCGGCGTGGTGCGGTTCGAGTTGAACCGCGAGAAAGGCGCGGTGTTCGTGGACGCCGCGAACCAGTCCGGCCCGAAGAAGTTCGACTGGGAGAAGAAGATCACGATGAAGTGGGGCCTGAGCGACCTCGGCTCGGCGTTGGCGGTGCTGGAACGGCGCGCGCCGGCGGCGAAGTTGTTCCATCAGACCGAGAGTGCCAACAGCGCGTTCGAGCTGGCGACGCAGAACGACCCGGAGCGCGCGCCCTACTTCATTCACGTCTCGCGGCAGGACGCGAAGACCAAGGAGGTCCACAAGGTCGCCATCCCGCTCTCGCACAGTGAAGCAGCCGTGCTGGAGACGCTGCTGAAAGCGGCGGTGGTTCGGATCGCGGGATGGTGAGCGGCAAGGTGGGCCGGGCCTCCGGCACGGCAATAGAGTGGGCCGCGCGTCCCGCGCGGCCATCCATTGATGATCGCCGTGCGGGACGCACGGCCCACTCTATCACCACTTCACCACACGCGGCAGCGAGGGGATGTTGCCGCTCATCGAGATCAACTCGTAGCTCTGCGGTTGCTGCGCGGGGCGCAACAACGTCCGGCCACCGGCGTTCTCCACCAGCAGCAGGCCGGCCGCGATGTCCCACAGCTTCACGCCGAACTCGATGTAGGCGTCGAACCGCCCGCACGCGACGTAGGCCATGTCGAGCGCCGCCGCGCCGAGCAGCCGCATCTTGCGCACGCGCGGCAGCAGCGTGTTGAACGCCGCCCGCCCGCGCTTGATCGTGTAGGGGTGCTTGAAGAACGCCACGGCGCAGACGCTGTCGCCGAGCGTGCGCCGGCGGCTGACATGCACGACGCGGCCGTTCATGCGGGTCGGCTGGCCCGCCGTGGTCGAGAAGAGTTCGTCCCGCATCGAATCGTAGATGACGCCGACGACGTCGCGCCACGAACCGTCGCATTGCCGCTCCTGTGCGGCGACGCTCACGCAGAAGACGGGGATGTTGTAGAAAAAGTTCACCGTGCCATCGAGCGGGTCAATGATCCAGCGGAAGGCCCCGCCCGCGTTGCGGCTGCCTTCTTCGCCAAGAATCTCGTGCTTGGGGAACCGGCGCAGGATGATCCGCTCGATGAGTTGCTGGCTCCGCACGTCGAGCACCAGCTTGACGTCGTGGGCCATCTTGGCGGTGACCTTCGGCGGCTTGTAGAAGTTGCGGCGTTGGAGTGCGCCGGCGGCGCGCGCGGCGGTGATGGCGGTGTCGAGGAGGGGTTGGTAGCGGTTCATGGGATGACTTCGTGGCGTTGGGTGACGGCATCCTGGAGTTGCTGGCGCGCGTCGCCGGACAGCCCGGCGCGAATTTGTTCCAGCACTTTGAGAAGATCGTCGGCGACCTCCAGCCGCGGCACGCTCACATAGGTCGCGCCGGCGGCGTAAAGCGCGCGCGCGTCCTTGAGCATCTCCGCGGTGGCGATGATGGCGGCGTTGGGGTTGAGCCGGCGCAGCATCTGGACCATGCGAAGGTTGTTGATACCGCGGAGGTAGTAGTCGGGGATGGTCGAGATGATGACCTCGGCGTGCTCGATGCCGGCGTGGCGCAGCGAGTCGGCGTGGCTGATGTCGCCGTAGTGGACGTGGATGCCGCGCTGCCGCAGTTCGTGGACGGTCTCCGGGTTGAAATCCACGACGCCGATCTCCTGTTTCAACGCCGGCGCATGGCGCCCGATCTCCTCCAGCAGCGAACTGGCGACTTTGGCGAAGCCGAGCAGCATCAGGCGCGGTCGCTCCTCGGCGGCGAGTTGCTCGGCTTGGTCGAGGTCGCGAACGCCGCAACGCTTGAGCAGCCCGCCGATGAACTGCTGGAACTGGTAGTTGTAGGTGATCTTGTAGGTCGTCAGCGTGGCGCTGAGGGCGAAGGTGATGATGATCAACGTCTGCGCGTCTGCGCTGATGTGGCCGGACTTCAGGCCCATCGCCGCGATGACGATGGAAAACTCGCTGACGTTGGCGAGGTTGATGGCCGGGATGAGGCTCACGCGGTGGCCGCGCCGCAACGCCAGCAGCAGCGGCGTGACGCTCAGGTAGCGGGACACCTGGATGAAGAGGGTGCAGCCGATGGCGGCCGCGAGCAGTTGCGGCGTCGGCTGCGGAATCTCCGCGCCCAGCGCGACGAAGAACAGCGTCACGAAAAAGTCGCGCAGGCTGGTGAGCTTGCTCATGACGTCGGGGTTGTAGGGGAAAGTCGAGATGCTCACGCCGCCGATGAGCGCGCCCATCGAGCGGCTCAAGCCAGCCATGTCAGCCGCCGCCACAAGGAGAAAGCACCACGCGAGCGAGCCGGCGAGGATCAGCTCCGGTGACTTGGCGAGGCTGCGGAACAGCGCCGGCAACACGTAGCGCGCGGCGGCAAACGCCAGCGCCACCAATCCGATGCCTTTCGCGAACGACCACGCTACCGGCAGGATTTGCGGCGATTGCAGGTTCGGTTGCACCGCGATGAACAGGATGGCCGCCACGTCCTGTAACACCAGCACGCCGAGCGTGATCCGGCCCGGCAGCGTGTCGAGTTCGAGCTTGTCGTGGAGCAGCTTGATGACGATGAGCGTGCTGCTCATGGCCGCGCAGACGGCGAGGTAAAGCACGTCGAACTGGCCGTTGCCGATGCCCAGCCACCGGAAGAACCCCCAACCCAGCAGCGCGCAGACCGTCACCTGCGCCACGCCGGTCAGCGTCACGGTTTTGCCGGCCTCGCGGATCTTCTTCAGGTCCATCTCGATGCCGATCATGAACAGCAGCAGGATCAAGCCAATCTCGGCGATCGTCTCGATGCTATGGACGTCGGCGAGCCAGCCCAGCCCCATGTTCTTGCCGAGCAAGACCCCCGCGCCGAGATAAGCGAGGATCAACGGCTGGCGCGTCAGGTGGGCCACATAGGCCAGCACCATCGAAACGAGAATGCAACGGCCGATGTCGGCCAGCAGGTCTGCGTGCATGTCGCCGTGTAGCTAGAGGCCGCGTTTCAGAAAGTCAAGAAACGCCTTTGTGTCGCGCGTCATGCCCGAAAACCGCGCAATCTCCTTGTCATCGGCGCCAATGAGGACGTAGAGCGGCAACGCCGTGTCGCCGAAGCGCGCCACCTGGAAATCCTGGTTCTGCTGGCCGCGCGGGCCGCCGTCGGTGTAGAGCCGCACGCGCACGAATCGGCCCAGCGCCGCCTCGACCTCCGGCTGCGGGAACATGTTGATCTCCATCCAGCGGCAGTTGGTGCAGGTGTAGCCGGTGAAATCAACGAACACCTTCCTGCCCTCCGCCTTGGCCTGTTTCAGCGCCGCCGCATAGTCGTTGCCCCACGTCAGCTTCTCTTCATGCTGCTTCAACGCGATCGGCGCCGGCAGGTAGGAATCAATCAACCCCGGTGGCGGAATCCTGAACAACCCCGGCAGCATCACCAGCGCCAGCACGAAGAACGCCGTGCTGAACAACACCCGCACGCCGCCGACGCTCTCCACCGGCGTGTCGTGCGGCAGGCGGATCTTGCCGAGGATGTAGAGGCCGATCAGCGCCGACAACGCGACCCAGCTCGCCAGCACCACCGGCGTCGTGAACACGTCCCATTGCCAGATCAACTCGGCGTTGCTGAAAAACTTCATCGCCGCCGCCAGTTCCAGAAAGCCCATCACGACCTTCGTCGAGTTCAGCCAGCCGCCGCTTTTTGGCAGCCCCGCGATCCAGCCGGGGAACAGCGCCAGCAGGAAGAACGGCGACGCGAACGTCGCCGCGAACACGCTCATCCCGATCAGCGGCCAGAACCACGCCCCCTGCGTGATCGCCACCAACAGCGGCCCGATGAACGGCGCCGTGCATGTGAAGCTCGTCAGCGTGAACACCAGCCCCATGAAGATCGCCCCGACCGTGCCCGCGCCCGCGCGCGCCTGCGCCGCGTCCACCCACGACGACGGCAGATGGAACTCGAACACCCCGAACAAACTCAGCGCGAATGCCGCGAAAAGCAGGCCGATGGCGATGTTGACAATGGGATTGGAGGCGACCTTGTTCGCGCTGCCCGCGCCGAGCAACAACGTCAGCACCACACCGACCAGCGTGAACGTCGCGATGATGGCCAGCGCATAGACCACTGACAGTTTCAGCGCGCGCTTGCGGTCGTGCGACGCTTCTTTGGTGAAAAAACTCACCGTGATCGGGATCATCGGGAACACGCACGGCGTCAACAGCGACACCAGCCCGGAGATGATCGCGAGCAGGAGCAACCCGCCCAAGCCGTCGGCATGGCCGCCGAACTTCTCCGGCGCGGCTTTCGCCCGCGCGGCAGGAGCGGCCACGGTGGCGACAAACTCCGTCCGCGCCGCTCCCGGCTCGACGCTAAACCCCGCCGCGAATGCCGCAGTCATCGGCGGCAGACAGCTCTGCGCGTCGCAGACCATGAACCGCATCTTGCCTTCGACCTTCTGCTTGCCCGCCGCCGCGCCCGCTTTCAGCGCCAGCAGCGCGGTGAACTCGACCTTCCCTTCGTGCCGCTCGACATCCATGTCGAACGCCGTGTCGCGGACGCGCCTAGGCTCCGGGCCGGTGAATGCGCCGGCCTTCCCGACGACGGCGCTGTCGGCGAGCGTGATCGTCGTTTTTTCCGGGCCGCCCGGTTTTTGCGTGAGCGAGTAGAGGTGCCAGTGTTCGTCCACGACGGCGGTGACGATGAGTTTCACCGTCTCGCCCGCGCGCGCGGCCGCCGGTTCCAGACGCGCGCTGACGGCCACGTGTTGCGCGGCAACAGCCCACGAGACGGTGGCCAGAACGCAAGAAAAGAGGAGCCAGAGGCGTTTCATCGGAAGACATTTCTACGCTGCCCGCCGGGGTTGGTCAACTGCGTTGCCCGCAGCGCGGATTCAACCTCGCCCGGTGTGCGCGCGGCGGAGGATCGGCGACGATGAGCCTGGAACCGAGTGCAATGGGGGTCAGGTCTCAACATTAGACATGTCCTTCATCACTTCCGCCATCGCCTTCCGCATCTCTTTCTCTCTCCCCACCCGCTCCGCCA
>DYDC01000143.1 GCA_020718125.1 Methylacidiphilum sp.
TGAGAACTGAGAGCTGAGAGCCTCCATCTTTGCTGCCGTCATGCGCTCTGGAGGCGATGGCGCAGGCGGGTGTAGCGGGCGGCGGTCTTGTCGTTGCGGACGGCGATGGAGAGGGCTTTCCGGGAGCCGATGAGGACGACGAGTTTCCGCGCGCGGGTGATGGCGGTGTAGAGGAGGTTGCGCTGGAGCATGACGTAGTGCTGGGTCAGCACCGGCACGACGACGACGGGATATTCGCTGCCCTGGCTCTTGTGGATGCTGATGCAGTAGGCCGGCAGGAGTTCGTCGAGGTCGGTGAAGTCATAGACCACATCGCGGTCGTCAATCGTGACCGTCAGCGTCTGTTCCTCGGCGTCAATCTCCTTCACGCGGCCGAGGTCGCCGTTGAACACGTCCTTGTCGTAGTTGTTCTTGATCTGCATCGCCTTGTCGCGGACGCGATAGACGCGGCCGTAACGCTCGACCTGCTGCTCGTTGAGCTTCAGCGAGAACTTCGCGCCGACGGGGTTGAGCGCGCCTTGGAGCTGGCGGTTGATGTTCTCGACGCCGCAGACGCCGCGGTGCATCGGCGAGAGGACCTGCACGTCGTTGAACGGGTCGAAGCCGAACCGTTTCGGGATGCGTTCGCTGACCAGCGTGATGATGGTCTGGAGCGCTTTCTCCGGGTCGTCCTGTTCGATGAAGTAGAAGTCGGAAGCGGGCGCAGCCTCACTGTAGCGGCGGTCTCCGACCGCCGGTTGTTCCTGACGCGCCGGAGTTCGGCGGTCAGAGACCGCCGCTACGGGCGGCATGTCCGGCATCTGGCCGGAGTTGATACGGTGGGCGTTGAGGACGATGTGGCTGGCCTTGTCCTGCCGGTAAATCTCCGTGAGCCGCACGGTGCGGCCGACGCGGCTCTCGATGATGTCGCGCAGGACGTTGCCGGGGCCGACGGAGGGGAGCTGGTCCACGTCGCCGACGAGCACGAGCGAGGCGGTCGGCGGCACGGCGCGCATGAGTTGATACGCGAGAGGCACGTCGAGCATGGAGACTTCGTCCACGATGAGCAGGTCGCAGTTGAGCGGTTTGCGGTCGTTGTGGACGAAGCCGTGGGTTTCCGGGTCGTATTTGAGGAGGCGATGGATGGTCTGGGCCATCGCGCCGGTGCTCTCGCTGAGGCGCTTGGCGGCGCGACCCGTGGGCGAGGCGAGAAGGACACGGCATTCCTTGGCGCGGAGAATCTTCACGATGGCACGGGTGATGGTGGTCTTGCCGACGCCGGGGCCGCCGGTGATGACGGTGAGCTTGGAGGTGAGGGCCGTCTTGATGGCTTCGCGTTGGGCGGCGGCCGGCGCGATCGGGTTCTGCTGCCCGAACCATTCCAGCGCCTTGTCGAGCTTGATCCCGGGCAGCGCGAGCGGCGCGCGGGTGAGCGCGATGAGGCGCGCGGCGAGTTCGTTCTCGGCGCGCTGGAGGCTGGCGAGGAAAACCAGGTCGTCTTCGATGGCCACGTCGCGCGCGGCGGCCAGCGCGAGGATTTCGACCTTGAGCTTTGCGGCATCCACGTTGAGCAGGAGGCTGGTTTGCTGGCAAAGTTCGTCGTGCGGGCAGCAGGTGTGGCCCTCGTCGGTGAGTTCCTCCAGCATGTGCAGGATGCCGGCGCGGATGCGGCGCGAGGAGTCGGCCGGGATGCCCATGTTGGCGGCGATGGCGTCGGCGGTCTTGAAGCCGATGCCGTAGATGTCGCGCGCGAGCTGGTAGGGGTTGCCTTTGACGACCTGGATGGCTTCGTTGCCGTATTGTTTGTAAATCTTCGCCGCCTGCGAGGTGCTGACGCCGTAGCTCTGGAGGAAGAGCATGATGTCGCGGATGGCCTTCTGGGTGTTCCAGGCGTCCTTGATGCGGCGGGCGCGCTCGGGGCCGATGCCGTCCACGTCGCGCAGCTTGCCGGAGTATTGGTCAATGACCTCCAGCGTCCGGTCGCCGAAGTGGCCGACGATGCGCTCGGCGAACTTCGGGCCGATGCCTTTGATGAGGCCGCTGCCGAGGTATTTCCGGATGCCCGCGATGGTGACGGGCAGGACGCTCTCGAACTTCTCGACCTGGAACTGCCGGCCGAACTGTTTGTGGGTCGTCCAACGGCCGCTGAGCTTCAACACCTCGCCGCACTGGACTGCGGCGAGGTTGCCGACAACGGTGACCGGCTCGCGGCGGTTCTCCGGCTGGAGATGCGCCACGGTGTAGTGGTTCTCCTCGTTGACATAAACGATGCGCTCCAGCGTGCCGGTGAGCGTCTCGTGTGGTGCGTCGGCGGCCATCGCCGTGACTGTAGCGGAGCGGAGCGGCCGGGACAAGACGATGGAATGGTAGAAACAAAGGAGCGCGGGAAGCCATCTCCCGGCGCTCCCGTCCCCGCACCGTGGCGTTTGCGGACCAACCCAGACGTGATGGGCCGGCTGCTACGGGCCGGAGGGTTTATCATAATGGCCCGACGGGGGCGGGGGCGGCTTGTGTTCATTACCACGCAAGGCTTCGATCCCCTTGGTGAACAGTTGGCCAAAATTGCCCATGCCTTGGCCCAACTCGTCATCCAACGGTCCCAGCGTGCCGTCGGCCAGTTGCTGCTCCTGAATCACCAGGGCCGCGTCAAACTCACCGCCGCTGTTGGGCAGGCCATTCAGGATCAGCTTGCCGCCCTTCAAGGAGCGGAGGCTGATCTGGAAAACCTTGCCGTTGATGAACGTCTCGCCCGGCTTCAACAGCGCCAGTTCCTTGCCAGACGCGTCCAAAACCTGGATGAGTCCGGCGAGGCAGATGATCTGTTGGTTCGGCTGGCTGACGATGCCCGCGGTGCCCTCGATCGCCGCGGTGAACCCCGCCGACTTGATGCGCCCGCCGCCGATGCCTTTCTTCATGTCGAACAGCATCACGCCGCTGTGCAATTGGAATTCGCGCTTCTCCGGGTCAAACGAGAACTTCGAGTTCGAGCCGAGCCGCGTGATGGTCTTGTCCTCGAACTCGACCTCCGCGAGCGACTTCGCGCCCGTGCGCAACACATCGCTGCCACGCACGACATCCTTCTGTTTGGCGGGCCGCTCGCCCGCGTCGCCCGCCTTGTAGCGGACGTCGTTCTTGACCTCGGTGACGGTCGCCTGGCCCAGCGACGCGGCCTGGGTGTCCGTGGCATTCCAGCCAACCACGGCGGTCGTGAGCGCCAGCGCCCATCTCATCCAACATCCTGTTCTCGGTTTTCGGTTTGACGTTGTCGTTATCATGTTCTCGTTAAACTCCTTCATACTCGGTGGGCGCGCCCAACCTAGTCCATCGTCACACTTCCCGCCGGAGCGTTGAACACCTTGCCGGCTGGAGGTTTACCATCATGCCGTCCCGGGCGATAGTGCATCGGTCGGCATAGCCGTGGCGGCGGGCAAGCTCCAAAAGCCGCCCTTGCTCGTCCCAGATCGTGCGGGAAAGGTGGGTCAACACCAGATGCTTCACCGACCGGTTGTGCAACATCTCAAACAGCGACTCCGGCGAAATGTGCGCGCACTCGCACACCAGCAGGTCCAGCGGTCCGTCCAACGCCGGCTCCAGATCGCGCGCCGAGCCGAGGTCGCCGCTATAGACCAGCCGCTTGCCGTTGGCTCCCATCTCAAACAGGAACGGTTCGCACGCAATGCCGCGCCGTTCGCCGCCGATCCGGCGGATCGAGTCCAGGTGCGTCGTCCGATGCGGCGTGACCCGAACCGGCCCGACTGCGAACGGCTCGCCCGCCTTCAATGGCCGCAGATCCACGTTGAACTTGATCAGCTCCGGGAACAAATACGTCGTGTCCAGCAGCCGCCGGAACGTCTCGATGCCTTCCGCCGGCAGATAAACGGGAATCTCGCGGCTGCGCTTCGCCTCCAGCCACATCGCCGTGATCACCTGCAACAGCCCCGCCACGTGATCGGCGTGCAGGTGCGAGAGCGCGATGGCCTCGATGGCGCCAAAGTCCACGCATTCGAACGCCATGTTCTTTGCCGCCGGCTCGCCACAGTCGAGCACGATGATCTGGCCGGCCAGCCGCGCCACCAGACACGCATGCGACCGGTCCCACCCCGGAACCGCGTCGCTGGTGCCAAGAAAGAGAATCGAATCGTCAGCCATGACTCGAGTGATCTCAGATTGTGCGATTGTAGTCCTCAATGTCGAGCTTCCAGACCGGCACGCCGCAGAACCGCGGCCCCTCCGGGCAGATCGGCCGCTGGCCCGCCAGATCGCGCAGGCCGCACGGCGGCAGCAGATAGCGGCCGATGCGCGGGTTCACCGCGCGGACCTGCTCGGCCTCCTCGACGCTCGCGTGCCAGATTTCCTCCTGCGCGTTGTAGCAGAGCCGCATCGCGTGCTTGTGCCACAGCGCCGCGAGGTCCGAGGACTCCGTGAACCGGATGGCCACGGCGTTCGGCAACAGATACGCCGCAAACTCGTCCCGCACGCCGTGCGCGCGAAGCCGGTTGATGCTGGCCCACGCGCGGCTCATCGCCTCGCGGTAGCGCGCATGCGCCGCGTCGGCGCCGTCGAGCAGCAACAGTCCCGGCGTGATGAACTCCGGCTCCTCCGTCAGGTAGGCCCGCAGCGTCGGCCGCGACGCCGGCGTCAACCGGTGCCGCTGGTCCTGGCTGTCAGCCGCGTGGCTGAGAATCTTCCGGAACGTGTAGTGCGGATGCGCCATCGCCCGCGTGAGCTTCCCATGCGCGGTCAGGTTCATCTCGTCGCCCAGGCAACGATTCCGCGCCGGGTTCATCGCCAGCTCGATCGCCTCATCGTCGCCCAGCGTGCTGCGCGGCACGCCGAGCACCTCGCGCACCGCGTCGGCCATCAGCCGCTCGTTGTCGCGCTTGTAGTCCACCAGCTTCGAGACGCGCCCGCCCAGCTCCCGGTCGAACTCCCTGCGGAACAGCCACGCCCGGTCCGCCAGCGTCGGCCGCGCAAAGTCGGCGGCGCCCGGCAGGTCGAGCTGCTCGCCGCCGCGCGCCTGCGACGCGAAGAACTGATACTCGGCCGTTTCCTCCAGCGGGATCGGCTCGTTCAACACGACGTCGTATTCCGGCGCGACGCGCAGCAGTTCCTCCACCATCCGCCCGACGACGATCCGCTGCTCGGCCGGCGCGTCGAGCGCGTTCATCAACCGGTGATAGCGCATCAGCGTGATGCCGCTCACCGTGTGGTAAAGGCACGTGAACGTCGCCACCGGCAACACATAGCGCGCCACCTCCATGCATTTCTTGCGGATGTCCTTCTCGTAATCCGCCGCCGCCCTCTCGCGGCCGCAGAAGCGCCGGAAATACTCGCGGCTCGCCACCGGGAACAGCAGCTCGGCGATCCTCGCGTAGGCGGCGAACTGCGCCCGCACCGCGTCGCGATACACCCCCAACGCCGGGTCGCTCAACGGCGGCACCGCGCACGCCCCTGGCTTGTGCTCGACGTAGCGCTGACTGACCTGCTCGCTGTTGTAGAACGGATGGCCGTGCAGGAAGCTCCACACGAACTGCCGGCTGACGTTGGAGAGCGCGAACTGGAAGTGCGCGTGTTGGAAGACCGTGTGATGCCCCGCCCGGAACAACGACGCCGCCAGCTCGTCGCGCCGCCGCAACCGCTCCTCACGCAGGGCCGGGTCCGGCTCCCCCTCGACGCCGACCTGTTCCGGCGTGACGATGCCCTTGCCGCTGTAGCAGGTGCGCGCCGTCGCGATGGCGTTGTCGAACGGCCGCGCGAAGCTGTTGATCAGCTTCACTTCCGGCCCCGTGCTGAGGAATTGTTCGGCGGGTTTCCCCGGGGAAATCATGACCGGCGACTCTAGCGAGCGTGGTGGGAGATTTCCAGCAAACTTCTGGCCAGCCGCCGGGGTCTTTGATAGCGTTCGCTGGTTTTGTGCCGCCAATGATGGGCAAACATCTCAAAGCAATCACGCTGACAGCCGCGTGCTTCGCCGCGTTCTCACTCGCGGTGCACGTCCGGGCGCTCGACCGTTTCGACGTCGTCACCACCACATGGGCCAACTCCATTGGCATCCGCCCTGTGGACTGGCTGATGACCATCGTCACGGCCCTGATGTCGCCCGAGATCAGCCTGCTGTTGTTGGGGATCATCTGCATCGTGTTGCGGCGGCGGTTTGGCTGGCGTGCGGCCGCTTGGCTGTTGGGCGTGTTCACCGTCGCGACGCTGGTGGAGCTGGTGCTCAAGAACATCGTTTATCAGCCACCCCCTCACGGCGTCGTTCATCGGTTCATGTTTCGGGAGGGACTGATCCACTTCTCGCTGCCTTACGCCTATCCCAGCGGCCATTCACTCCGCGCCCTGTTGCTGACCGGCGCGGTGGCGCTGTGGGTGATGCCCCGGGCCGCCATCGCTTGTTGGACGCTGGGCGGGCTGATCGCCGCCAGCCGCGTCTATCTGGGCTGTCACTGGATGACCGACGTGTTGGGCGGCGCGCTGCTGGCGATGACCTCGCTGCTGGTGGTGCAGGACCGCATCCGCTCGCGCGGCGCGGCCAGCGCGCAGGCTGAACGTGTCACGCCGTAGCGCGGCCCGCGCCACCGCGCGGCTCGATCGAAAACAGCGGGAAACGCTCGGCGACATTTTGGACGGTGGCCCCGTGGCCTGCGGCTTGGAAACCGGCATCTGGACTTCTCCGTTGATCGCTCAGATCATTCGGGAGGAGTTCGGGCGGGACTGTCACCCAGGCCACATCCGCAAGCTGCTCCGGCAACCGGGCTTTTCGGTGCAGCGGCCCACGACGCGACTGGTCCAGGCCGGCCTTCGTCGACAGCGCAAGTGAGTGCGCTCGACCCGTCCGAATCTAAAACGAACGCCCAAAGGGAAGGGGCGGTGATCGTCTTTACCGACGAGGCCTCGTTCCGCGCACAACCGTTTGTTTGAAGACCCGCGACAACTTTGCCGGGCCCTGTTCCGCACCTTTGAGCGCGTGCAGCGGCCTCCCCGCGAGATTGCAGGCCTCATCCAGCCTTTTCTTTGAGCATCATGTCGAAGCATGTATGCGCGTCTATATAGCGCATTGGGTTGCCAGAGCCAAGCGCGCGGAGAAACAA
>DYDC01000144.1 GCA_020718125.1 Methylacidiphilum sp.
GCTGGAAGCATGCGCCATCAGTCGTTGGCGCAATCCCAGAGCCTCGGCGGCGAAACGCCCGCTTTCCCAACCCAGACCGCATAGCCTAAACAGTCGTCCGCAGATCCCACGTCGCATGACAAGGAGACTTGTCCCACCAAGACTGCGAAGAGAAGCAGCGGCGACAGCAGGAGACCGACGGTTTTCGACATCAGACCCCCGTGCAACAGGCGGAACACCAGACTGATGACTTTGTAGGCCGCCACGGTCACGTCAGTGCCGCGGTTTTTCACTTTCACTTCGTCGAAGCCCGCTTCTTTGAGCAAACGCTCCAACGCCGACGGTGTGAACCGCCAATAGTCGTGCGGGATGTAGTGCCAGCGGGCTTGGAAAGGAACCGTGAAGAAGAACTCACCACCCGGTTTCAAGACTCGGCAGCATTCTTTCAGGAACGCCTCTTTGGCATAGACGTGCTCGAGCACTTCAGTGTGGAAGAGGCGGTCGAACGCGTTTTCCTCAAAAGGGAAATCGCCGCCCGAATAATAGACCGTGTCGGCGGAGCGGTATCCGAAATGATCACTCGCACCCTCCCAGTCCAGTCCCTGGTAACGGCAGTTCGCCGGGATGTAACGGCGATAAGGCTGGGCGCCACCGCCGACTTCCAGAATCCGCCCCGATCCGGTTTCAAGCCAGGGAATCAAGAAACGCAGGACGGAGCCCACTTGCAGGTCCAAGAGTCGTCGGAGGCCGAACCGAACCTTGGAGAAGAGATCGTTTCCTGCCGGCAGATTGGGCGGAGGAGGAAAACGTTCCGTCATGGCGAGAGGCGGCCTCCTCGGTTGATTTCAGATGCCGCGCTTGACGTTTCGCGCGGGCCGCGCCGCCCCAGCCAACCCCGGTCTTTTCCCCGATGGTCGTTGACCAGCGTCCGAATCACCGGTTGCGGGCGGTTCTTGATTTCCAGGAACAGGCGGCCCAAATACTCCCCGATCACGCCCAAGGCCAGCATGATGACGGTTCCCAACATCAGGAGGACCGTGATGAGCAACATGTAGCCGGGCGGTCGCTCGATGTCCCCGACAAAAAAGCTGAGGCAATAGCAGACAAAGACGTAAGACATCAGCGTCGCACTGAATCCCGCCATGCTGAAGGCGATCATCGTGATCAGCCGCAGGGGAAAGAGCGAATAGGAGACGAAGGATTTGTAGGCCCACATGAAGTAATCGAGCAGACTTTGGGTGGATTCGCCCGCGAAGCGTGCCGGGCGCTCGAATTCAATCCCGACTTGCTTGAAACCGGCATAAGCGCGCAACCCGCGGATGAGCCGGTCTTTTTCCTGACAGGCCAGAATCACGTCCACCACGACGCGATCCATCAGCGAAAATTCTCCGGCATCGAGGGGAATCGCGATGTAGGCGATTTTCCTGAACAACCGGTAGAACAGCCGGCAGCCGACGTTTCGCAGCCAAGTCTCGTGACGTTTCGCACGAATGCCGTAAACGACGTCGTAGCCAGCGAGCCACTTCTTCGTGAACTCGGCGATCAACTCCGGCGGGTCCTGCAGGTCGCCGTCCATGATGACGACGGCATCGCCGGTAGCTTGTGCCAAGCCGGTGGTAAAGGCGACTTGGGCGCCGAAATTCCTCGAATGCGAAATGACGGTGAGCCGCGGTTGTTTTTTCGCTTCTTCGATCAGGAGGGCCTCGGCGTTGTCGGGGCTGTCGTCGTTGACGCATATGATCTCCCAGTCCGGCGTGATCGTCTCCAAGACGGCGACCAGCCGCTTCATCATCTCGCCGACGCTTCCCTCGTCCCGGTAACAGGCGACGACGATGGAAAGCCGCTTGGTTGTCAGCATGGCACGTTCTCCTTCTTGCGCCCGACCGCATAAAGGTTGCCCGCGTTTAAGGCAATCGGAAAATCGCGCGCGGCTCGCGGCAGGCATCGCACAAGGCCGCCCACCAAAGGCGCCATGCGGAGCCAATAGCCCATCGGATAACGGTTTTTCAGGGTGCCGATTTCGACGATTTCCAGTCCCGCCTGCTCGAAAAGCATCCGCATCGTTTTCATCGAGAAAAGGTAAATGTGTTCGACATCGAAGATGGGGCTGAAATCGCCGAGAATCCTCGCGCTCGCCGCTCCGACGTCGTGGCAGACGACCAAGACGCTTCCGCCGGGGCGAAGCCGCTCCATCGCGCTGCGAAGCAGCCCTAGCGGATCGGCGAGATGGTCGAAGACGTGAAAGCTGCAAACCAAGTCGAACTCCTTTCCGGCGACCGCGTCGGGGCGATACACGTCATTGATGATCCTGCCCTTGAGAGATGGATCGGCCCGCTCGACGCATTCGCGGCTCGGCTCGAATCCCGTCGCTTGGTCGCATCCGAGCCGGACGGCTTCTTTCAGGAAGAAACCGGTGCTGCAGCCGATCTCGATGAGCCGCCGGTTTTTTTCCACGCCGCCCATGCGGGGCAAGAGCGACCCCAAGAGGTCGGCGTAGGTCTTGGCGGCGTAGGCCTCCTCTCCGGAGAACAGAAACTTGCTCTCGGTGTAGAGCGCGTTGATCGAAGATTCATCCAGCACGGGATCCGAACGGACAAGCCCGCATCGTTCGCAACGGACGATCCGATAATGCGTCCGTCGCCGCTCCCGTCTGGCGCTAAAGGCGTAGCCGGTGAAACTCTCCGGCGACAGGTGCTCGCGGAAAACGGTCTTCGATGGAGCCGGCCCGCAGAAAAGGCACACGGTCGGCTTTAGGGAGAAAGTCTTGTTCATGCTGCTGCTCATCGCCTTCCACCGAGAACTTGCAGGATTGTTTCCGCTACCGACTCGCCGTCGAGACCGTGGCGTTTTCTAAGCCAAGTCGTCGAGCCAGTCCGCCCGGAGGAAAACTCGCGCACACCAAACCGCACCAGGCGCGTTTTGATCCCGTGTTCCGCGATGATTTCCGCGACAAGCGACCCGATGCCACCGCAGACGTAATGCGCCTCCAACGTCGCCACGACAGGAAAACGGCGCGCCATCTCGAAAATCGCGCTTTCCGGCGCGGGAGCGACTTGGGCGACGGCGGCAACTTCCAAGAAAACCCCTTTCGCTTCCAGCTTTTCGGCGGCGGCGAGAGCTTCTTGGGCGATCCCGCCGAGCGTCAGGATCAAAGCGTCGCGCCCCGGCCTCAAGGTCTCAATCGTTTCCGGATGAAATCCAATTTCGGGCAAGGGCTTCCCCGAAGCTTTTCCGAGACGATAATAAACCGGGCCGGCAAGTGCATACGTCTCCTGAAGCGCCGTCCTCGTCTGGCTTGGAGATGCGGGCGCGATCACCGTCATGCCGGGAAGCAGGCGCATGACGCCGACATCCTCAAGACCGTGGTGCGTCGGCCCGGCTGGCCCGTAGTCGAAACCGTCACCGATTCCAACGATCCGGACCGGCAGACGGTGCAACAGCGGCCCGTTGCGGATGAACTCATAGGGGCGCAGCGAGGCGAAGTTCGCGATGGAATAGACGAACGGGATGAACCCCGCCTCGGCCAAACCTGTCGCGACACCGACCATGTTTTGTTCCGCGGCGCCGACGTTATAGAAACGCTTCGGGAATTGCCTCGCGAACGGTTCGAGGACCATGAAGCCCAAGTCGCCCGTCAACAGGACAACGCGCTCATCCTTCTCGGCGAGTTCGATGATGCTTTTTGCGAAGGCGTTCCTCATGGTCTATGTGCCCTCGGCGGTGCCAATCTCGGCGCAGGCGCGGGCGTATTGTTCTTTGTTCATTGGCAGATAGTGCCATGGAATCTGGTTTTCCATGAAGGAAACGCCCTTTCCAAAAACCGTCCTGGCGACCACGACACGAGGCGTTCCCTCGGCGAAGTTCATTCCCGAGAGCAGGCGGAAAATTGCTGCCTGGTCGTGGCCGTCGGCTTCAAACGCCTCCCACCGGAAAGCGCGCCATTTTTCGGCCATCGGCGAGAGGTCCAGGATGTCTTTCGTGTATCCGATCGCCTGCTGCCCGTTCAGGTCAATCAAGGCGCAAAGGTTGGAAAGCCGGTGTTGGGCGGCAAACTGAACCGCTTCCCAGACAACACCCTCATTGCATTCCGCGTCGCTCAGAAGGACGAAAACACGCCGTTTGGAGCCTTGAATCCTCGCCGCGAGCGCGGTCCCGACGGCGAACGAAAAGCCTTGGCCCAAGGATCCCGAACAGAAATCAACCCCCGGCAGAGCGTGTTCTGGATGCACGCCCAAAAGGGAGTCGTCACCGCAATAGGTGTCCAAGGTCCTCTTGTCGAGAAGCCCCTTTAGATGCAGCGCGGCGTAAAGCGCGAGGGCGGCGTGGCCCTTGGACAAGATGAAGCGATCCCGGTCGGGATCGCTCGCAGAGCGGATTTTCAGAATCCGGTCGTAAAGAACGGCAATCAGGTCGGCGATCGAAAGGGCGCTGCCGATGTGGCCGACGTTGGCCCGCCTGGATTGTTCCAGAATGATCTGCCGAACGCACCTTGCAAACAAATCGCCCACATCGGACGTGCCGTTCATTTCCACATGTCGCTGAAGTTTTTAATCTGTCGGATGCGCATGACCGTTTGGCCCTCAAGACGGATCCAGAGCGTCCGCACAACCTTTGTTGAAGTGGCACCACGTTCTGATCGCTCCATCGCTCGACTTGATTGCCAAGGACAAGCATCCTACGCCACGGTTCCGGGAGGTCAACGCGAAATCCTTTCGCGAACCTTGATTCCTCGCTCCCCGCCTGCAATGCCGCGCAGCCGGCAGCCGATTGATTTCGTTCAGGGTTGTGGAGAGCAGATTGGATACCGGCTCTTGTGTTTGGCGTCCTGCAATAGTGTGATGGATTTCAAGCCCCAGTATTTGGCGTAATTCCAATGTGCTTCTAGATCGGTATCGGTCGGATTCGGAAAAATATCCATGAAGTAAAGGGTTCGTGGCCGGACGCTCAAAGGGGGCAGTCTCAAGCCCGTTTCGTTCCGGGCGACGGCGTCACGGATAAGTGCCTCGCGCTGTTTGATTTCGCGGTGGTAGGCCGGTGCACGCCGGAATAGGTCGGAAACAGCGTTGACCGTGCTCGACCGACTCAGAAGAAGGACGACGAAGAGTGCTGCGCTCGCGCGACGCAGGAACCCTGAAGCAAGAACTGCTTGAATTCTCCGCAAAGGTCCAGACGTTGCCATCGAACAAGCCAGACAAGCCAAAAAGAGAAACCACGCGGTCAGGAAGAAGAGGTAAAGCAGATTGGAGACACGTTTTGGCGGTGGATTGCCGGTTGCCCAGAAATGGCAAAACACACCCCCGACCAGTATGAAAACGGTGATCGGCCATATGATCCAACAAAACAATACAGCTTGGCGCATGCGCAGTTTGCCTGCAATCACAGCCTGACAACTCGCTGAGAGAAAAGCGAGCAAGGCAACGACCAGCAACGGCTGACGCAGCCAGCGCAACGCATAGTGGAATACAAACTCATAACTTGCACACACAGAAAACCAGAACTGGTGTCTCTCGGCAAAGTATGAGCTGCGCGCATAATTGCCCGGTGCGCTCACGTTCAATGCAGTGCCGGCCGCCGCGGCCAGAAGCGCAAGCAACCAGATCCGACGGGATGGGGGATCGTTGAGGTGTGCAAGCACAGCGCCGACCACCAGCAGCAGAAGCACTGCGCCGGTCAACGGCTCGACAAACCCGGTAGCCAGAAAAGAAAGGAAAATAATCCCTAACGGCGTCAGCCGTGCGCCCCAAGATGTGGATGCGGCAATCGGCTGCTCTGGCGTGCTTAGTCTCATCAGGCACGCAAAAAGCGCAAGGCCAATCAGCGGCCCCATCAGATAAGGCACGGCCCCACAGAACCAGTAAAAGCCTTCAACCCGTGACGGCATGCCTGCGAGAAAAAGAGCCAAGAACGCCAACGGCCATAGGAGGTGGTGCTCTCGCCAAAACTCAGCGGGCAAAACCGCTTTCCCGAAAAGGCGGACCACCAAATAAAAAAGCCCCAACATCAACAGGGGTAGGATCCAATAGTGCTCCAATCCCAACAACCACCAGAATGATGCGACGACAGCGAAGGCCGAAAGCCGGCCGCCAACATTCAAATAGTAGTAAGCCTGCATGCCGCAAAACCCGCGATCCCGCAGTTCAACCATCAGGCCGTAATCGTCGGCCGACGGATGCGCGAAAAAGGCAAGCACCGCGTAAATCAGCACGCTGGCCGCTATCAAGGGAGGCCCACAGCGACGCAGTTTGCCTTCAGTTAGAAGGAACACTCTTACAATGTTGTTCATACTTGTCGGATTGTTGATGATGCGGATGCGAATTCCTCCCCTGTCGAAACATTGACAGCGAGGCATTACTCATCCGCATGGGCGCATCTCAATTTCTGGAATGGGTTGCTGGGGCGGCGGGGGGGAAGAGCAGGCGCCAGCGATCATTGCGCCAGAAGGTTTCCAAACACATCAGCGATTCGTCGCCCGTCTCGCTCCAGAACTGGCCCGGCCGCTTGAACCGACATTGATATTGACGACAGGTCGACTCCATCGCCCCGCTGCCCAGCGGTTCGCCTCGCCGCCGCGCCACGTCGTAGTCCAGCCGCTCCCGATGGCTCGCCAGGTGGTTCACCTCGCGCTGCACCGCGCCGCGTCGCTCGCCTCGCAGCCGCTTCAGCAGTGATTCCAGGTCCGCGATCACTTCCAGCCCGTCGCCGGCCTTCAGCTTCTCCAGCAGCGGGGCCACCCACGGCAGAAACTGGGCATCGAGCGGCCCCGCGTGCGCGGCCGGGACGGCGGCGAAGTCACGCTGGAAAACTACCGCCGCTTTCAGCGGGACGGCGCCATGCAACGCGCGGTGGCCCGGCAGCTCACGCGCAAAGTCTCCACGCGCGACTACGCCGGGGCCATCGGCGCCCTCGGCGACGCCTACGGGGTCAAAAGAAGCAGCGTGAGCCGCGAGTGGAAAAAGGCGACGGAAGCCGAACTGCGCGGCAAAGTGGCGTGGCGCTACCGGGGCGCGCTCGCGCTCAACAG
>DYDC01000145.1 GCA_020718125.1 Methylacidiphilum sp.
CTCTCAACCCTTCAGGTTGAACGCCGGGGCCGAATCTCCACGGAACCCACGAGATCGACTTCCGCCCGCCGTCGGGGACTTGGGGGGAGTCGGGAGCAGTGTCCGGATGCGTCCCGCACGCACACACGCAGCGCCCGCTGCGTCGCCGCCGTCAGCTTGAACTCTTCCCCGATGCGATAGCCGGTCACCCAGCAGATTGCCCCGTTTCCCGCGACCAACAACGGCACCCGCCGTCGCCGCGCCGCCGGCACCTTCGCGTTCGTGAAAATGTCCTGCAACTTCTTCGCCGCCTTCATCCCGATCGGTTGAAACCGGTCCCCCATCCGCCACGTCCGCGCCGCCAGCCTGCCGCCCACCGCGTCCGCATCGAGCCATTCTTCATGGAATTGCGGATTGCGGATTGCGGATTGCGGATTGGTCAAGCTCGCCAGTTTCGGGATCAATTTGCCTGTGGCGACGGTGACTTCGACGACAACACCGAGCGCGGCAATCTCGGTCCGGCCCGGCACCTTCAGCCTCCACTCCGCCGATGTGCCGCCGACTGCTGACTTCTGACCGCTGTCTTCTGACTTCTTCAACTCCAGCCGGTCCGCCCGCCGCATCACCTCTGCGCCTGCCGTCAACGTCACACACCGCGGCTCGCCCTGCTCCACCATCCGCCGCAGCGTCTCCACCGTCTGGAAGTCCACTGCCGCCCCGACATCGTTCGCCAGTAGCCACCGGTAGATGATTCGCCGCCGCACCGCCACGTGCTCGCGCTTCAACGTCTCCACGAGCAGCGCAGCCATTCCACATTCCGCGCTTCGCATTCCGCACTCCGCATTCGCTTCCAGCCATTCGTCTTCCGCCGCGAGCATCTCCGCTGTCTGGCGCAGCACCGCCTTCACTGCCGGATTGAACTCCCGCTCCAACAGCGGCAGCAGTTTGTGCCGGACTTTGTTCCTTTGGAACGTCGTGTCGCGGTTCGTGTGGTCCTGCCGGAATCTCAACCCGCGCCGTTTCAGATAATCGAGCGCCTCCGCTTTCCAAACATCGAGCATCGGCCGCACCACCGTCAGTTTGCCCAGATCGTTCGACCAGTGCATCGCCGCCAGTCCGTGCGCGCCCGCGCCGCGGAGCAGCCGCTGCAGCAACGTCTCCACCTGGTCGTCCGCCGTGTGGCCCAGCGCGAGCTTCTGGATTCCGTTCTTCGCCGCCACCTTGGCGAAGAAACCGTGCCGCAGCCGTCGCGCGGCGTCTTCGATGGAGAGCTTTTGCCTCGTCGCGAACGCCCGCACATCATCGCCACCCACGCTCAACGGCAGCCCGTAATCCTTCGCCAGCCCGCGCACAAACCGATCATCCGCGTCGCTGGCCCGGCCTCGCAGCCGGTGATTGAAGTGCGCCACGCGCAGCAGCCAGCCGAACTCCGGCGCGAGCGCCGCCAACGCGTCCAGCAACGCCACCGAGTCCGGCCCGCCCGATACACCGACGAGCACCGGCTCGCCGCGCGCCAGCAGCCGCCGTTCGAGAATGATTTGGCGCAGTTGTTCCAACATGATGGCAGCGGCGAGTCTAACGCCGCCGCTGCCGACAAGCCAGCCTCCGCAAGGAAACGCTTGCCGCGACTGTCGTCGTTCATTGAATGCGCGTCGCCAGCATCGAAGCGGCGCTGTCGAAGTGAGGCCGCATTTCGTTTGCGAGCAGCCTTGAGCCGCCGCGGAAAACCTGCGACAAACGCGGCTCGCGCATGAAATGTTCGCTGCTGATGCTGCTGGCCACCGTGTCGTTGGCCGTCGAGGCGGAATCGAACCCGGTCACCAACGGCGGCTTCGAGGATTTGGAGGCCGACGGCCGCGCCCGGGACTGGGCTTACCTCGCCGCGCCGCCGAACATCCTGGCCCCCTCCCGTGACGCTCATTCCGGCTCGTTGTCGCTGCTGCTCAAGCGCACTGCGCCCGGTGGCGAGGTCGGTTTCAACCGTGGCGGCGGCGCCGGCAAACAGGGCGCAATGCTGTCACAGCTCAAGGGCGGCCTGATCTTCTGGTATAAGGTCTTCTCCGCTTCGCCCCAGACCAGGCTCCAGTTCCACGCCATCGCGATGGATGAGCGGCCAATTGAGGTCGAGCGCACCGCGTTCGACGTCCCGCGCGCCCACATCGGCGACGGCCAGTGGCATCGCGCCGTCATCAAATACGACTTCAGCGCCGTCGAGCGCGCCAAATGGGTCCACGCTGCCGCCCGTATCATCGGCGATGCGGGCGAGATGATCGTGGACGACGCGAGTTATGTGGCGCGGGTGGGGCCGCTGGTCGAGGTGAAATCACTCACGTTCGTGGAAGATCCCGCCAAGCCGGGCGAACGCGGCACGCTCACGGCCGTCATCGCCAACAAAGGCGATACAGTGGCGCAGAATGGCGAAGCGGCGTTGACGCTGCCGGAGGGGCTGAGCGCGACACCTGCCGCGCGGCCGTTCTTGCCTCCCATTGCCGCTGACGGCGACACGAGACTTCAATGGGTCCTCACCGGCCGTCGCGAGCGCGCCGTAACGATGCCGATCACGGTGAAAGCGGGCGAGTCACAGGACACTGCCAGTTTCACCTTCGCGCCCGACCTGCGTGTGACCAGTTTCGCGCCGGAGCGATTCGTGCTGTGGCGGGGCGGCACGACGCCGGTGAGCGCGACGGTCTCCAACGCCGGCCACGCCATCGCGACGACGCTGCGGGCGGCCTTGACCGCGGCCGAGCCGGCCCGCGTCACCGGCGCGGCCGAGTTGCAGGAGATCGGCCTGCTGCCCGGCCAGTCGAAGCATTTCTGTTGGACTGTGCAGGCAGAGAAACCAACCGCCGGCGCGAGCCTGTCGCTCGCGGTAAACGGGGCGGCCACGAACACCACCGCGCTGCTGGCGTTCGAGCGCGGCGCCGGTCAGACAATCATCGTTGCCAACGGCGGCGCGCGGATGCTGTTCGAGCCGGCGGGCGACGGCTACGGGCCATGCCAGCTTCAGGTCAAACGCCGGTTGCGCTGGCAGACGCTCGCAACGATGCCCCACTTGGGCCGTGTCGTGTGGCGGGATGACGGCGGTGCGCGGCGCGACACGATGCCTTTTGGCAAACTTACCGGCCCCGCCGAATTCACCGCCGAGTGTGACGGCTGGCGGCTGGTGGTGAAGTTCACGCCCGTTGCGGGCCAGCCGCTGTTCGCGGCGCGCTACACACTGACAGCGGCTGCGCCGCGCAAGCTGCTCGCGTTCGACGGCCCGATGCTCTACGCCGGCGAAGGCAACGGCGGCGCAGTGAAGACCGATGCGTTGTTCCCCGGCCTGGAATGGCTCGTTGCGGGCGAGGAATCTTCGTCGTCACTCGACTTCGCGCCGGATCATCCCGACCGCGTCCGCTACGTGCCGCATCCGGCGAAAGTGACGATCCCGCTGATGGCGGTGCGCACGGCCGGCGGCGCAGCCGGCCTGCTGTGGCGCGACGTGATGCGGCAGCAGCCGGTCTTCGCGTCGCCGGACAACTTCGAGCATCGCAATGGCCACTTGATGGGCCTGATGCTGCCGACGGTGGCGGACGGCCTGCCGGAAAACTCGCGCGAGTGTGCCGAACCGGTCGCGTTGCCAGCGGGCGCGGCGCGGACGATCGAGGCGGAGATTTTTGTCCAGCGTGATGCGGCCGACGCGCTCACGGCGATGGACCTCTGGTTCAAGCGCAACGGCGTGCCGGAGCCGCAGCCGATCCCGCGCGGCAACTATGTCGCCGAGGTTGAGTTCAGCTCGCGCGCTTACATGCAAACGCTCTGGGAGGAGGCGGGACAGGGATGGTGGCCGTATCGGAGCGGACCGGCGCCGGGCTACAAGGTCGCGCCGCGCCCGGAGTTTTGCTTCGACCTGCTGATGGCGTCAAAGCTGTTGCCGGAGTTGAACCCGGAACTGTCGGCGAAATGTCTCGGCCGCGCCAACCGCGTCGCGGAGAAGGCGGGTTTTGTGCCGCACACAGGCGACGATCTGAGGTTTGCGTCGGGCGATGTGTTTGCGGGCGTGGAGACGCTGGCGCAGGCGGCGCTGGGGGCAATGTCCTCGCAGCGAGATGACGGCTCGTGGCGGTTCGACGCCGACCGCAAGGACGAGGGCGTCTTCAAAGGCTGCGACTATAACGAGCTTGGAGCGGACGACGCGGCGGAACTGGGCACGTGCGCCCGGAACGCCTACACCGTGCTGCGGCTGGCGCGGATCACCGGCGACGGCGAGGCGCTCGCGTCGGGCCTGCGCGCGTTGAAGTTCATGGAGCGGTTCACAGTGCCGCGCGCGGCACGGGTCTGGGAGGCGCCAGTGCACTCGCCCGACATCCTCGCCGCAGCGGATGCCATCGAGGCGTATCTCGAAGCGTGGTGGCTCACCGGCCATGCGGCACATCTGGCGCAGGCGCGGCGATGGGCGCGTGCTGGGTTGCCGTTCGTTTACGTCTGGAACCCGCTCGACAAGCCGTGGCTGCGTTACGCGAGCATCCCGGTCTTCGGCGCGTCATGGATGAAGTGGAGCTGGATCGGCCGTCCGGTGCAGTGGAACGGGCTGCGTTACGCCAACGCGCTGCTGAAACTGACGCCGCATGACGCGCGTTTCCAGTGGCAGCGCGTCGCCGAGGGCATCATCCGCAGCGCGATGTATCAGCAGAGCGCGGACGAGAAAGACCACGGCCTGTGGCCGGACAGCATCGGCGCGGTGGATGGCAAGAAATCGGGCTGGATATTCGCGCCACGCCATATCCTGACGCCGGTGTATCGGCTGCTCGGCCACGACGAGGAGCCGTCCACGCTCATCCTGCGTCGCGGCGCGCTGCCGTTGCTGGTCACCAGCCGCGCGCGGTTCGACAAAGCCACCGATGGCGGCGGCGCGGTCAGCTTCGAGGTCGAGTTTCCGCCGGATGAGCCGGGGGCGGTGTTGATCTGTGGCATCGCAAAGCCGGCCGGGGTGTTTGTGGACGGCAAGCCGGCGAACGAGTTCCTCGGCAGCGACTCCCGCGGCTTGCACGTGCTGCGGTTCTCTCGCGACGGCCGGCACAGCATCCGGCTCGTCGGCGTCCGCAGCCAGCCGGTGGCGATGCTGCCGCGGCTGGCAACGGCGATTGACTTCGACTTCAGCCGCGGCTCACGGGGCTGGCTCGCGGCGCACGACGTCGAGCCGCTCGCGATTGACAACGGCGCGCTGACCACGCGGGCCAAGGGCCGCGATCCATATTTAATCCGGCCCAGTGTGCGCGTGGCGGCTGACACAATCCGCGCGATCAAGGTGCGCATGTCCGTGAGCAGCGGTCGGAACGCGCAGTTGTTCTGGAGCACGCAGGAACAGCCCGGCTTTGATGAGCGGCGCGCGATGCACTTTGTCGTCACCGACGACAGCCAGATGCGCGATTACACCATCCCCGTTGGCAACCATCCGCAATGGCGCGGCAGGACCATCACCGGCCTGCGGCTTGATCCGACGGCCGGTCCACCCGGCGCGACGATCCGCATCGAACGCATCAGCGCCGAGCCGCGTTAGGTCACGCCGGAAAGCGATGCGTAGAACGCCTCCAGTTTCCGGGCCATCGAGTTCAGACTGAACGCCTCCACCACCCGCGCGCGCCCCGCGGCCGCAAGCCGTTCGGCAAGGGCGCGGTGGCGCAACAACCGGGCAATGGCGTCGGCCAGCGCTGTTACGTCACCTGCCGGAACCAGCAGACCGTCGCGTTCGTGTGTGATGAACTCGCGCAGGCCGCCCACGTCGGAGGCGATCACCGGCCGGCCGCACGCCATCGCCTCCAGTGCCGCCAAGCCGAAGCCTTCCCACAGCGAAGGCATCACGACCATCGAAGCGCGCGCCAGCAGCGGTCGCACATCAGCGATGACACCCGGAAACGCCGCAGTGCGGATCATCTTCAGCCGCACCACGCGCGCTTGCAGGTCGTCGAACAGCAGCCCCGTCCCGGCAATCTCAGCACGCAGCTCTGGGAACTCCTTCGCCAGACGCGCCATGGCCTCCAGCAGGATGCGGTGGCCTTTCTGCATCGTCAGTTTGCCAAGACACACGATCGGCCCGCTAGCCGGCAGCGGTGACGGCGAGAACTTTGCCACGTCCACGCCGTTGTGGATGACCTCAACGCGGCGCGCATGGCCATACTCCGTCGCAACGGCGCTGGACACCGCCACCACCGCGTCAATGCGGCGTTCAATCTCATGGGCCACCGGCCGCAGCCAGCATTGCCGGCGTTCGTAGTAACGGACGTTGTGCTTGGTCGAGACCACGCGAGGCGTTGTTGCCAGCCGCGCCGCGGCAAAGCCGAGGATGTCGGCTTGGATCAGGTGCGTGTGCAGGACCTCGATGCGCTCGCGCTCCAGCAGCCGCGCCAGACGCCATGCTGGCCACAGGTTGAACTTGTGCGGCGACCGCAGCGTATGCACCCGCACACCACGCGACTCCAGTTCCGCCACGAGCGGCCCTTCGCCGTGCAGGCAGGCGGCCTGCGCCTCGACCTTGGCGTGGTCCAGTCGCGGCAACACCTCCGCCAGCAGCCGCTCCGCGCCGCCGATGTTCAACTCGGTGATGAAGTGGAGGACACGCTGGGGCATGGTTCAACGGCGTCAAGGATACAGCCCGCGATTCAAAATCCGCAACCCGCAATCGGGAGGAGGATGGTGGGCGCTGTTGGGATTGAACCAACGACCCCTTGCGTGTGAAGCAAGTGCTCTACCACTGAGCTAAGCGCCCGACCGTGGGCCGGTATTTGTAAATGAAGACGCGGCTGATTTCAACCTTTGTCCGTAAAACTGGCCACTTCAAGTGTGACGGGCTTGCGAACGGATCGTTTGACCTGGATCAACACCCGCAGACCCGTCCAGCATATACTCCTGGTGTTCGACGGAGACATCGCGCCACTGCGTTGGTTGTTACAGTGGAGCGACGATGCGCTGGACACCGCCGTGCGAGCGTGCAAGATTCGCCGGCGCAAAACGATCTCCGAGCCTCCGCGTCTAACGGCCCGGCGAAC
>DYDC01000146.1 GCA_020718125.1 Methylacidiphilum sp.
TAGCATGGGGCATGAGCGGCTCTTTGTTTAGCTCCAAATGCAGTTCCTTCCGCTCACGTCTGTTGCAACTCAGAAAGACTGATTTCTGGATGCGCCCAGCCGCCATCAAATCGACTCTTGACTCTCAACAACAAGCCGCCGAAACAACCAATGCACCACCGCTAGCTTCAACTATCGGCGGGACATATCGCGGCCGTTGGGGCCTGTCAACATCCCGCGCCTTGACCCGGGCAACCGGCGGATTTCACTTCGTCGGCTTCGCTTTCGCGCCTGCGGCCTTCATGACAGCGTGAATGCTGCGGAACACCTTTTCCTCGACGCTCTCGGCAAACGGCCCGGGCTGCCCGTAATAGATCATGTTCGTGTCCGCTTCGTAGCCGCCCTCGAGCAGGACGCGCTTGGAGGGGATGTAGCACATCACGTCACTGGCGTAGCCGATCACCATCAGGTTCTCGCCGGGAAACTCGCGCTTGCTGCGCAACGCGTAGTCCACCACGACCTCGCCGCCGAGCGCAATCAAGGTGAAGTCGCCCCCGAACCGGATCGCCTGCACGGGCAGCGGCGTCTGCCGGACGGGCCGGCCCTTGTTGTAGGCGGCCAGCATCAACTCGGCCCGCCGCTTCCGATACTTGCTGTCGGATGTCTTGGTGGACTCCTCGGCCTTCTTGATCTCGTCCTCGAATGTCTGGCGCGTGTGCCTGGCGAATTCCAATGGAATCACCTGACAGGCTGTGCGAATCGGCGGGCGCACTGGACGCAGTTCGGTGCCAAGCACGCGGTTGACTTCCGCGCCCAGGACCTTGCCGTGTTCGATGGCCAACTCCAACGAGTTGCGCGGTTCGGGATTCTGGTCGCCGCCGCAGAGGATGGTGAACATGGCTGTGGCGCCGGGATGGGCGTTCTCCAGTTCGGCCTCGGCTTGGCCGGCGTAGTCACCGTGAAACTTGTAGAAGTCGGCGATCTTCTCACCCTTGCCGCCGATGGTCGTGTTGTGGCAGGCGTAGCCGAACAGGATTGCGCGCAGATGGCCGTCAGGCGCGGTTACCTTCAGAACCGGCACGTCATGATCCACCGGGCCGGTGGGGTTGACGCCGAGAACGACCTTGTTGGCGGCGCGTTGGCGGCGGTTGATGGCGAACCCAGCCGAGCCGTGACCGGCGGCGAGTTTGGCGGGCGCGAGGTTTTTCAGGGCGTCGCCGATGACGTTGACCATGTTGTCGGTCAACTTGGCGGCGTATTCCAGCACGCGCTGTTTGTCCTCGGCGGTGAAGTCGAAAAGCACGCTGAGGTTGTGGCCCACCACAGGCCCGCTGTGGGTGTGCGAGCAGGTCAGGAGCACGTCGGCGCGGTCGAGCTTGAACCGCTTCTTCGCCCGCGCGAAGACCTCGTCGGAGACATTGTGGTGCAGACCGATCAAATCGGTCGTCACAATCACGACGCGATGGCCCTGCGGGTCGCGCAACGCCAACGCTTTGGCCCAGAGGTCTTGGAGGACGCCCATGGACTGATTCGTGCGCGAGGCGTAGCCCGACATCCAGAACGGCTGTGGCGGCGTGATCTTGACCTTGGCCACGCCGGCGTGGAAATCGGCGGCGAGAGCGGTGGCGCAGGTGAGCAAGAGAACGGGCAGGCAGTGTTTCATAAAGTCTTCCTTTCAGTAGCCGCGTCACTCCGTGACGCGATTAAAGTGGTCGTCACGCTCCGCGTGACGCCATGTCATGGCTGCACATCACGCGGAGCGTGATGCCCACTATGGTTTCGCGTCACGGAGTGACGCGGCTACTCCTCGGATGTCGCGCACAGTAGCCGCGTGAGCCGGCAGAGGCAACACCAAAGTAGCCCGCGACTCCGTCGCGGGACATCATCCATCATTCCCGCCACGGAGTGTCGGGTTACGATATCGCCGAGAAGATGTGGCGGGTGACAGGGGCAAGTAATGGAGTGATGGAGCGGCGGATACGGACGACGCGGATGACGCGGAAGACATGCCGTCAGTGCCCCGTGTCAGGCGTTGACCCCGATGATGACGGCTCAGTCTTTAAGTTTCTTGAGAATGTGCCGGACCAAATGCTCGTGGACCTCGCGGTGACGGGGGACCGGCTGACAGGCGCCTGTTCTCGGATTCTCATACCAATCGTGCCTCCCGCCGTGGCGGACGAAGACGCAGCCGCTTTGCTCGATCTGCCGGATGAGATCCAGGCGTTTCACGCGATCTGGAGATCGGCGACATGGCGGACGCCGGGAATCTTGCCTGCCGTCAGGTCTTCGTAGATGTCCTTGAGGTTGGCCTGAAGCTCCTCCAACGTCTCTCCCTGCGTCAGGTAGTCGGGAAACTCCTCGATGTATCCGAGCCACGTCTCACCGTCCTGCCAATACACATATCTCGTCGTCTTCACGCGGCTACACTACTGCCTGCCGTTGCGCGTTTCAATCATCCTGTTGGCGTGCCTGGGCCCTCCGCCGCCTCCGCGCCGCTGCCCGGCTCCGGCGTCGCCACCGGCACATACAGCCCGCTCAACGTTGGAAAATTATAGGGCACTCCTATTCCCGGCCCGCCATCTCCCACCGCGCTGGCGCTGCCCGTGCTCGTCACGTAGGGCTGGTAGGTCATCGTGAATTGGAAGGTTTCGGATTGGCCGAAGGTGATGACATCCCCGTTGCCGTTGAGCGTGGTGGTGTTCAGATCCACAGTCGCGGTCCAAAAGCCGGGAAGCATGACGTTCGGGTTATCCCAATCCGCTCCCTGCAAGCTGCCACCCGGCACGGTCAACTGATACATGTTGTAACGCGAGTCCGGGCCGAAGTTATTCACGAGGAGATTGCAGACGATGATGTCAAAGGCGGGGTCACCGACGGAGTCAGCCGGCGTCAGCGTCTGTGTCACGCTCCAAGGGCTGTGGAAGACATTGGTGATGGTGGTGCCCGTCAGCGGAAAAGTAACCGTCTCCGCCCGCGCCGTTGCCGCCATCGCCCCCGCCGCCAACACCATCGCCAGCGCACGCCGAACCCTGTAGCGGCGGTCTATGACCGCCGGCCGTCGTTCCCGCGAACCATCCCGGCGGTCATAGACCGCCGCTACAGACGCCAGCGCGCGGCGAAGACCCCGTTGGAGTTCAAGCTTTAGCTTGTTCTGCGTCGCGGACGGATCGGACACGCTAAAGCGTGACCTCCAACCGCACAGGCTTCTCAGCATCGTTCGGAAGCTCATCGTCGTCTCCTGGCCGCGCAGTCTTCTCACGCAACGGGCAAGACTTCCTGTTTCAACAAGTGAGGAGGGAAAGCGGCGAAATGCGGATCCCGATGAACCAGCGTCGCGTTTCGCAATGAGGCCGTGCCTGCGATCAGCGCATCCATCGCCGGCCCGCGCGGGGTCGCGTTGATCCGCAAACGGACACCTTCGCTGCGCACCGCTTCGTCCACATCCGCGACCTCATCCAGCAGGGCGCGATAGCGGCCCACTTCCGCGGCGCGGGTGGCGGCCTCCAAGCCGAGTTGATGCAGCCGCAGTTCGAACTCAAACAACGCGAGGGTGGAACTGCCGGGGGCCGCCGTTTGATCCTCGAACAATGCCTGAACACGCGCCGCGCCTTCTTCGCCGAGGTAATGCGCCAACAACGCCGACGTGTCCAGCAGGTGGGTCATCGTTGTGGGCCGGCCGGGTCGAGTAGATCGTCCTCTTCGCGCTCGCGAATCAAATCGCCAATGGGGTCCGCGCCGGGCTTCAGCCAGCGCCGGCCCGCGCCCAAGAGATGGCGCGCCAGTTCGCCGCGGCTTGGCACTGGCTTGACGGTGATAACCCCCTCGCCGGTCTTCGCCCACCCCAGGCGCGTGCCGGGATGAATATCAAACTCCCGCGCGATGTCGGGCGGGACGCTCACTTGGTTGCTTTCCGTAACGGTGGTTGTCACGGGCAGAAACTACTTGATCGCCCTTCGTTCAACAAGCCACTAACAAACAGCCCGTATCCGGACTTCTACGGCTTGAACGGCCCCTTCACGCAAAACAGGTCTGCGCGCACGCGGGTCTTGTCCGGCACGCGCGCCAGCGAATAAACGATGCCATCCTTGCCGACGGCGATGGAGTTGACGTAGAGGGGGCGCTCGCCGTTGGCATAGTAGATCGCGCCATGGTCTTTGCAGCGACCGGTCGGGATGTGGTAGGTGACGAGGTGGAGGTCTTCGAGTCCCTTCGCGGCGCCCATCGCAATGCGGTCCTTGCCCTTGAGGCGTTTGCCGTCTTTGTAGATGGGGCCGCCGGTGAGGTAGTAAATCGTGTTGCCGTCGGAGCCGGGCGCGAAGCCGAGGTAGCCGTAGCTGAACTGGTCAAACATGCCGCTGCGCTTGGATACGTCGGAGGTGATGCGGTCGAGCACCTCGATGCGCTTCTTGCGCGGGTCGAAGCGGAAGAGGTAGCCGGAGTTGCCGTGGACGCCGTAGATCATCTTGTCGGCGGGCCGGTAGAACGTCTGCCGCCAGTTGTAGCCCATGTGGCCGGGGTTGGAGACTTCGTAGAGGCCGAAGTAATCCTTCTTCAAGTCCTCGTCCTCAATCTTCACGACGTCGTCGCCGCCGGCGCGGTATTGGAGGATCGTGCCTTCGGACGTGCTGAAGTAAGCGGAGCCGTCCTCCGGGTCCACCGCGATGGAGCGGCAGATGGTGCGGTAATTCGCGCCCCTGGCGTTCTCGCCTTCGGCGCACTGTTTGCCGAAGTTCTTCAGGTTCTTCGTGGCGAGATCAAACCGGAAGAACTCCCCCTTCGGCCACGTCAGACAGAAGATGCGGCCGCGCTTCGTGTCCATGCTCATCGTCAACACGCCCTCACCGCCGGGCGCGACCGCCAAGTCCTCGAACTTGCCGGTCTTGAGGTCATACGAGAGCAGGTGGCCGCCGGGATATTTCGTCCAGCCGGCGGGCGGGATGCCCATCGTCTCCATGCCGTCCACGATGCTGTAGTAGCCGATGTGCGTGGCGAAGTAGAGTTTGCCGTTGGCCTCCACGTAGTTCACGTGGCTCTTGCCCTGCACGACGGTCTTCCTGCCCTTCTCGCCGCAGATTTCCGCGAGGTCGCCGCAACAGGTGACCTTCTGCGTCTTCGGGTCGAACTTGAACATCCGGCCGCCGAGGTCGTGCGGCTCGGTGCTGAGCACGTAGTAGATGCAACCATCGCTGCCGGCACCCATGCCGTTGTAGGTGTCGTGGCCCTCGCGGAAGTTCGAGTCGAACATCTGCGCGGCGAGCTTCTTCGCGGGCAGGAACGGGTCTTTCGCCTCCGCGGCACGGGCGGGCGGCACGCTCACGACCGCCGACAAACCGACTGCGATCAAGAGGACCATCATCGGACGAGCTTTCATAGCTTCGAGTCTCCTTACCTTGCGCTGCGCACTCATACCGCAGGCCGGTTAGATTTGCCAGCCTTTGCGAACCGGGCACGTCACCCAACGGTTCAGGTCGGGAATGTTCGTGCATTTCATCCCCGGCGCGTCCCACTCGATCTTCCGTCCGGGGCCGGCGATGCAGGCCAGCGAACCGAGCAGGACCACCTCGGCCAGCCGCGCGGCGTAGCCGAAGTTCGAGCCGGCTACCGGGCCTCCGCGACAGGCGCGAAGGAAATCGTCCACGTGGCTGCCCTTGATGCGCGGAAACCGGGCGCGCGGGACGGGCGTGGCCCGGTGCTGTTTCTCGGGGACGATCCGCACACTGCTGCATGTGGTGTCGCTCCAGAGCACTCCTTTGTCGCCGACGTAAAGCGCGCCGTTGCCGCCGAGTTGGATCTTGTATCGCTTCTCCAGCTCCTCCACCAGCGGCGGCAGGTTCTGGGCGGCGCTGTTGATGCTGTCCTGCGTGTCGTTGACGGCCGCGGTGCTGCTCTTGGCGCTCCGCTTCTTGCCGTCGAACCAGTAGAGCTTCAGCGGCGGCAACCCGCCGCGCGAGGGGTAATCCCACCGGATGCGCGTGCCGAGCGGATACCGCTCGCTGCTGCCGCCCAGCATGTCCTCGACCTCGACGGAAGCCGGTTGGTCGAGCTGCAGCGCCCAGAACGCCGCGTCCATGATGTGGCAGCCCATGTTGCCGAGCGAGCCGTTGCCGAAGTCGAACCAGCCGTGCCACTCGTGCGGGTGCAGGTCCTTGTGGTAGTCGCGATACGGGGCGGGGCCTATCCACTCGTCCCAATGGACGCCGGCGGGCGCCGGCTCCTGGGGCGGACGCGGACCAACGCCGCCGTTGAAGCGGTTGCTCCACGTATAGACCGCGGTGACGCTGCCGATGGCGCCGGCCCCGATGTATTCGCAAACGCGGCGCGCGCCTTCGGAGGAATGGCCCTGGTTGCCCATCTGCGTGGCCACCTTGTATCGCACCGCGAACTCCGCCATGCGCCGCGCCAGCGCGATATCGTGGCAGAGCGGCTTCTCGCAATAGACGTGTTTGCCGAGCTGCATCGCGATCAAGGCCGGCAGCGCGTGCTGATGGTTCGGCGTCGCGATGAACACCGCGTCAATCTCCTTGCCGATCTGCTCGAACATCTTCCGGTAGTCCGTGAACTTCTTCACGCGGGCGAAATTCACGCCGGCCGCCTTCCGCTCATCGCCGGCAGGCCGCTCCGACTTCGGGGGCCGCCCCGCGACCGCGAGACGGTTTTCGTCCGCGTCCACGATGGCGACGAGCCGTTCGTTGGCCGCGGCCGGGATGTGAAAGGTCGCGCCGCGCTCGCCGCAGCCGATGACCGCGATGGCGAGTTTCGAGCCTGGCGAACCGGCGGCGAGAATGGCGGGCGCGCCGAACAGGCGCGAGCCGGCTGCCGCCGCGGCGGCCGTCATCGTGGTCCGCAGAAAAGTTCGGCGAGTCCACCGCGAGGCGGTGTGTGAGGGAGGGGTGTTCATGGTCATGCTCTTTCCGGTTGCCAAGGGTAACCTCGCTGCGCTCGGTGATCAGAGGATGGGGCAGGCAGCGGGTATAGCCCTCTGTTGTTGTTCATTACCGCA
>DYDC01000147.1 GCA_020718125.1 Methylacidiphilum sp.
AGCAGAAGAATCGAACCGGACAACGCGCGGATGTTCATGCGTGGGAGACAGCTTTTCTTTCAGACCATGTTCCGATGAGCCATGCGGCAAGCAGCAGCAGGCACATCTCGGTGCCGCTGGTGTAACGGAACCGGACGAGCACATCGAACCAGATGTTCGCGGCGTAGCCAAAGACCATCCACAGCAGCAGCGGGCTGATCTCGCGGAACCGCCCGCGCCACCACGCAACGATCATCGCGACGAGCGCGGCGGCGAGCACACCCAAATAGATGAACCCGACACCTTCCGCGAACAGGTAGCCGTCGCCGGCCAGCAGGCGGGTCGCGATGGCGCGGTAATAGCCGACATCAAACTCCATCGGCACGGGGAATCCGAGGGTGGCCAGCCGCGCGGCGAGCGCCAGCGCGCAGAGCCACAGCAATGGCCGCTGACGCGGCGACCAGTTAGATGCGGAAGAAGTCACGGATGCCGCGCAGCGCGGTGGTGGCGTAGCGCGCGCGGGTGGCGGCGGCCTCGGCGGGCGGCGGCTGCTGCTTGAAGAAGCCTTCGGTGGCAAGCTGGCGGTCGGCCACCAGCCGGCTCAATGCCTCGGCGACGGCGGGGTTCTCCTCCAATATCGGGCCGAGCGCATCCTTGCCGATCTCCAGCAGCCGCGTGTCGCTGTCGGCCACCACGGTCGCGTTGCGCGGCGCGCCGGTCAGCAGCGACATCTCGCCAAACGTGTCGCCCGGTTTCAGCGTGCCGGCGGTCACTTCGCCACCACCCTCGCGAACAAGCTTCACCGACGCATGGCCGCTGACGATCAGGAACAACGAGTCGCCCGCGTCGCCTTTGCTGATGACAGTTTCGCCGCGGCCAAACCGGATCAGGCGGCCGCGCGAGGCCAGCGTGGCGATGTGGTCGTTGTCAAGCGGCTTGAACAGTTCCAGCGCCCGCAGCGCGCGCTCGGCATCAGCACGCCGCCGCTGCTCGACGGTCTCCGCCCCGGCCGCCTGGTGCATGAACACGTCGCGGATCGGGAACGGGATGCTCATCCGCGCCCGGCGCAGGGCATACCAGACGTTGCTCATCACATCACTGAGCACGTCGTCGGACGCCTCCCGGTTATCAATCCAGAACTTGATCTCGTAGTTGATGGCCGAGTCGCCGAAATGCTTCAGCCGGATGCGCGGCTCGCGCGGGAGGACGCCGGTGGTGCGCCGCACGGCCTGGCGCAGGACGTTCTTCACGTCGTTGGGCGCGGCGCCGTATTCGACCCCCACGGAACACTTCAGCGCATTGACGTGGGTCGGGTAGTAGAAATTGGTGATGTCCTGCTTGGTGATATTGCCGTTGGGAATGATGCGGTAGTTGTCGTCCCGGGTCCGCAGGCGCGTGGCCCGCCAGTTGATCTCAATGACCTCGCCGTCGGTGTCGCCCACGTGAATCCAGTCACCGACGACGAACGGCTTCTCCAGGTTCAGCGCGATGCCGGCCACCACGTCGCCCAGCAAGTTCTGGAGCGCAAACCCAAGCACGATGGCCACGACACCGGACGCCGTGATCAACGCGCCGAGTTCATGGCCATAGACAAACTTCATCACGCAGAGGATGGCGGCCAGCAACAGCAGCGTCTTCGCCAGGTCGCGCAGCAGCTTGGGCACCTTGACGCGGCGCTTCTCCTCCAGCGCAAACTGCCACAGGAACCGCGCCAACACTCTGTTCACCTGCAACGCCAGGAACACCGCCCACGCCCCGACCAGGAACTGATGCAACGACACCATCCACGGCAAATCCAAATACGGGCCACCACGGGCCGCATGCACAAACCCCGCGATCAGCGCCGCCGACAGCAGCGCGAAGATGTGAAACGTGAACGTCAGCGGCACGCGCAGCCGGTTCTTCACCGGATGGCCCAGCGCCAGCAACAGAAGATAGGTCGCCGCGGCAACGCAGGCGTTGATCAACGCGTTCTCGATATGGCTCCAAGCACCGTTCATGCAGGAATGAAACTGGAGAACTTTTTATAGAGCGCCACCAGTTTGTCCACATAATACTCAACGTTTTCGTCCCGCCGCGCCGGGTCCCATTCGCCGGCCGGTTTCGCCGCCTCATAGGCCGTCACCTTCGCCGTGTCGCCGATGACGTAATAACTGATCGGGTCGCCCGGCTGGTAAAGCCGGCCGCTCTTCAGCGCCAGCTCGTAGGCCGCAGCGCGGTTGCGACCACCCTTGCCCGCGCCGGCGGCGATCTTCTGCCGGTAAACGTCCAGCGAATCGGCCAGCGTCTCGGTCTTCGCCAGCATCCCGATCGGCCAGCGCCGCTGCTCGATGGCGCCGCGGTATTCCTCCAGCTTGTCGAGGATGTCCTTGCGGCGCTTGCCCTCCAGCAGCAGCCGCAGCAGGTCCTCCAGGAACTCGCGCTGGAACCGCTCCAGCCCGCGCGACTTCAACGCCGCGCCCTTGATCGTCACGCGCCCATCGTCGTCCAGCAGCGCGTAGTTCTTCATCTTGTAGCTGAACATCGCCCGGTAACGCGCATCGAACTCCACCTCGATGCCCTTCGGCAGCGTCGCGGTCAACTCGTCGTCGAGCGACTTCATCCCGCGCGCCGGGTCGCCCGCCACGTCCTTCGGCGGCTGGAAGTAGATGCCGTCGGTGTCTATCTCGATGATCGTCGCCCCGCGCCCCCGCAGCCAAGCGATCATCGCCTGCAAAATCTCCCGCCCCTTGGCCGTCACCGCCGCCGCCGCGTCGAAGTCGCCAAAGCGCGCCTGCGCGAAGCCGAGGTAGCCGTAGAAGCTGTTGATGAGGATCTTGAACGTCTGCTGGAGCGCGTTGAAATGGTTGCGCGTCGCCTCGTCCTTCGCCTCGCGCAGCGCAGCCTTCGCCCGCAGCCGGAACTCGCGCAAGTCGGCCAGCAGCGACTTGAAGATGCCCAGGTCGTCGCGCTTCGGCACGATGTCGAAGGCCAGCATCACGCTCGGATACAGCGAGGCCGCGTCGCAATGCCACACGTCCCGCGCGACGCCCTCGTGGAAGATGTCCGTGTAGCCGCCTTCGTAGGGCCGCGCCGGCTCCGGCCGCGGCAGCGCGCGGCGCTGGTGCAGGTATTCGCGGACGAACAGCGCGTCAATCTTCGTCGCGTTGCCGCGCACGACCACGTCCTGGTAGTTGTAGGGAAACACCTGCGCCTGCACGAAGTAGCCGGGCGACAGCAACGCCGCCAGCGCCCGCGTCTCGCGCACGTCGTCGAGCGCGTAGCGCGCGAGCTTCTCCATGCCCGCCGCGCCAGTGTCGGCCAGTGACGGAATCTCCTTTGCATCGAGATAGGTGCGGTCCTTCGGCGCGAGGCCGAAGTGCCGCGCCACGTCCTTCAGGCCGAAGCTCTCCAGTTCGCGCGTGCTCACGTCGTAGAACTGCACGAGCAGGAACGTGTCCACGATGTGCCGGCCGTGGAGTTCGTATTTTGGGTAGTTGATCGTCCGCTCGGCAATCTGGACACGCGACGGATACGAACTCAGCGCCGACTCGTCGCGACCGAGGGCGAGCTTGACCTTGTGCCGTTTCGCGCGGGCCTCGATGTAGGGCAGGTCGAACTTGAAGAGGTTGTGGCCCTCGATCACGTCCGGGTCGCGCTCGCGGATGATCTCGACGAGTTGCCGGAGCATCTGCTTCTCGTCACCGGAGAGCGTTGTCTCCCATCCCGTGCTGTCGGCCAGCGCGATCAACAGGATGCGGTCCTCGGCACGCTCGGCACTGGAGAATTCGTAGCCCTTGCCCGTGTAGGTCTCGATGTCGAGCTGGAGCCGGTGGAGTTGCTCGAATCGCATCCCCTTGAACAAGGTCTGGCCCGTCCGCATCAGGTGCTGCGCGACGGGGTCGTTGAGGAAGAAGAACGGCCCGTTCGGACTCTGCACCGTCGCGCCGGTTGTGTCTTGCAGGTGTTTGCGCGCCGACTGGAAATCCGCCCACGACTGGAACGTCGCCTGCCACCGGAACTCGCCGGCGCCTTTCAATTCCTCGATCTGCGCCTTGCCTTCCCATGTGTTGAGGAACGCCGCATCCGTGAGCCACAAGAATGGCGCGAACGGCCGCGCCACGCTCTTCAGCGCGCCCGGCTCGGCATGGAGGCCGCCCTCGCGCAGCCACACGCGCATCTCGCTGTCGCGGCCCGGCGCCAGCTCGACGGCGACGATGCCCGGCGTCGCGTCGCGGCCGAAGAGGACGGGATTATCGGACAAGGCTTGCGTTTCGCGCTTCACGGCTTTTTGTCCGGGGTCGCCAGCAGTTTCCGGAACTCCGCCACCATCTCGCGGTCCTTCGGTGGCATCGCGTCAATGACCGGGAGCACGTTAGCCGGCTCGGCGGTGGCCATCTCGGCGACACGCGTCGGCACGTTCACAATCTCGTTGAACCGGCGGTCCACCGTGTCGGTGACGATCGGCATGAACAGCAGGGCGAGCAGCTTCTGCACCCAGCTTTCGATCTTCACGAAGGCGTGCAGCTCGCCCTCGATGACGCCCGGCTCTTTCGCCCGATAAAGGAACATCACCACCGCGCAGCCGACCACCATGTTGCCCTCACGGTCGTCACCCTGCGCGTAGTAAAGCCGCTCGCCGGGCGCGGCGCGCAGCGGCCAGATGCAACCCACCGCGCCCTTGCGGTTGTCGGCATAATAAGAGCCGTCCGGCCGCCGCACGCTGCGGTATTCCACGATCTTCAGCGGCTGCGCCACGATGGAACATTGGTCGAGGTTGTTGATGAGATACTCGAACACATCGTAACGCGAACGCACCAGTGGATGGGTCAATTGCACCTTGCGGTAGAAGGTGTAGCCGGGGATCACCAAACGCAGGCGCGCTTGCGCTGCCGCGTCCAGCTTCTCGAACGGGATGATGTCCTCCGGCTTGTTCTCGGCCAGCGCCCCGGACACGCACATCACTATCAGCGCGACGATGGCCGGCGCGCGCCGTCCGCCGACGTTGTTGGTGAAGCTCATCCGGGTCAATGTTTGTGCCAGTCCGTTTCGGACAAAACACCACAGCGCCACCCGCGCGGCAAGCAGATTCGCGCGGCGCCCAAACAACCTTTTGCAGCTATCTTGCGTCTGTTGTAGCCTGCTCCGCAATGACGAGGGCTTTTATGAAAACATCCACTGCCGCTGTTGTTCTCGCCGCTTTCACCGCGGGCATCATTGCCACCGCCAGCGCGCAGGAGCCTGCCACCACTCCCGCCAAACCGGCCCCGCCCGCCGCAGGCGCGAAGAAACCGGAGAAATGGATCGGCCTTCGCTGCGGTCCGATGATGCCCATGATCCGTCCCCACCTGAAACGACAGCTCACCGGCATGCCCGACGACGCCGGCCTCATGGTCTACAACGTGTCGCCGGAAAGCCCCGCCGTCGTCGCCGGCGTCGAACAGTTCGACGTGCTGCTGCGCGCCGACGGCCAGCCGCTCAGCAAGCCGGAGCAATTGCAGGAGATGCTCAGCAAGCGAAACTTCGGCACCTCCATCCGGCTCGACATCATCCACGAGGGCCTGCCCAAGACCGTCTTCGCGCTCGTGCTCGAACGGCCAGAGGGCGAAGCGGGCGGCGGAGGCTTTGGAGGAGGATTCGGACGCGGTCCCGGTGGCCGTGGCCCCGGTGGTCCGGGCGGTCCCGGCGGGATGTTCAGCAACTCGGCACTGAGCTACACCGGTCCGGACGGCAAACAACAGAAAGTCTCCGGCGAACAGATGATGGACTTCTGGCGGAAGATGCGTGAGGACGAAAACTTCCGCACCGCCGTTAGCAAGCAAGGCTTCACCATCCACATCAAGCCGCCGCCTCCGCCACCAGCGGAAGGAACCACGCCGCCCGCGCCGTAATCAGGCATCACTAGCTGGGAGCGGCGACATTCCTGTCGCCGATGAAGAGTGGGCCGCGCGTCCCGCGCGGCGATTCTCAACGATTGGCCGTGCCGGAGGCACGGCCCACCCTATCAGACATCACTAGCTGGGAGCGGCGACATTCCTGTCGCCGATGAAGAGTGGGCCGCGCGTCCCGCGCGGCGATTCTCAACGATTGGCCGTGCCGGAGGCACGGCCCACCCTATCAGACATCACTAGCTGGGAGCGGCGACATTCCTGTCGCCGATGAAGAGTGGGCCGCGCGTCCCGCGCGGCGATTCTCAACGATTGGCCGTGCCGGAGGCACGGCCCACCCTCTGGGCGACAAGAATGGCGCCCCTCCCAGCTACTCCAACTCAACGACCGCCAACGGAACCCCAGCCGGACGTCAAAGCGCGCCGGCACGAGCCGCACGCGCGCAGACGGCGCCCTCCGCCGCGAGCCGCCGCAGCGTCGCGCCGGGGAACGACGCCTTGCCGCTCTGTTTCCGCAGCAGCAAGTTCATCGTCACACTCTTGACCGGCTTTGCCGGCAACACGACCACCTGCCGCCGCTCCCAATCGTGTGTGCCGACAGCAAAAGGCGCGGTCTGGCCCCAGAGCGGCGTGCCGTCGGCATGGACGAGGTCGAGATAGATCGAGTAATCACCGTCGCGCGAGCCACCGACGCCCCCGGCCTTGCTCCAAACCTCAGTAACGATGGGCGCCAGCGATGGCGAATCAAACGTGACCGCCTGCGCCGCGCCACGATGCGTTTTCGCATCGCCATCGTTGTCGCAGACGAACGTGTCACCCTCGCGAGTGAACCCTGTCTCAAAACCGCGCCACGCGTCGGCGCGCGGCAGGTTGTCGCCGGTGGCGGCGGTGGCGAGCGTCCGCTTCATGACGGCGGCGTGGGTGGTGGGAGCAAGAGCAAGAGCGAGAGAGTGGGAGAGGATGCGAAGGTTCATGTGAGGCTCGACGCGCAGTGTAGCAGAGAGCGCGACGCCGGGGGCGCAACTTGACACACGCGCCAAGTCCCGAAAGGGACGGTCGAGAATAGCCCGGCGTTTCAACGCTGGGT
>DYDC01000148.1 GCA_020718125.1 Methylacidiphilum sp.
CTCGCAGAGTCGGCCTACAACGAATTTCATCTGGCGAATAGTTGCCGGAGGTTCCCATGACAGGATTGACCGGCGGCTCGTCCGTCCGGATTGCAGTTTAGTGGCGGGCGGGCGGCTTTGCCAAAGGTGGCAGCACTTGGAAAACCGTCAGGGGTTTGCACTGGAGAACTTCCTTCGCCGCGCCGGATTCGGCCAGTCGCCGGGTGCCCGAGAGCCGGTCCTCCATCATCTGACGGCCGCCGTAGTCCGGCATGCCGCGAGGCGGCTGGCGGGGTTGCCGGGGTTCGAGCACGAGGAAGTCGCCCGGCCGGGGTTGCTCCCCGAGCGGCAGGAGCGGTCGCTGGCTGAGAAACGTCACCACGCTGTCCTCGGGACTGAGCACGCGCGCCTCACGCGTAGCGTTGGCTTTGAGCCAGCCAGCGACCTCCACATACGGTTTCCAGTGGCCACGGTCATACGCGGCGTAGAAATCCGCGGTGTGCGTGAGCCGGATCTCATGCAGCACCCTTGCGGTGCTTGGGGCCGACAACAACACCAACACCACCAGGACCGGCGCGCTCAACGGAAATGCCGCCGCGTCCGCCGGCATTGCGGGCAGTCGCCGCACGCCCCGCCAGGCCGCTTGCAGCCCTTCAGCGGCGAACCATAGCAGCAACGGGAGGACCGGCAGGAGATAACGCGGGATTGGTTCGTGGGCGAAAGCGGTCACGCCAACGCCGTGGCACAGGAACGTCAGGACGCTCAGGCCGCGGTCTTTGCGGGTGACCTGCCACGCGCCCGCTCCCAGCCATAGCAGCATCACGCCCAGCAACGTGACCCTGCCGGGGTCGCGCGCGCTGAAGCTGTGGCCCGGCGTCAGCAGCCGTTCCGCTCCCGTGTTGAGTGTGGTCACGCTCTCAAGCACCGCGTCCAGCAGGAGCAGGGATTTGGGCCATTGGGAGAGCGCGACGCGCGCGGTTGTCGAGGCGGCCATAGGCGTCCAATAACTCGTGCTGGCTTCGCCCGGTCTGACTTCGACGGGGCGGTGCAGCCACACCCACAACATGACCGCCATCGGCAGCACCACGAGCGCCGACAACAGGGCGCGCTTCCCAAAACCCGGCCCGTCCGCGCGCCGCCGGAGCCACGGCCCCAACGCGAACGCAGGCGCGACAAACGGCACGCTGAACCGGAAAGCGGTCCCGACGGCGAGGCCGAGGCCCGCAGCCGGCGCGTGGATCCAAGGGTCGGCGGGGCGCAGCGTGAGCCTTTGGAGAAAGTAGAACCCCAGCCAGAAACCGAACATGGCGGGCATATCGGACATGAGCTGGCCGGCGAACTGCACCATGCGATAGGACAGCCCGGTCAGCACAACGACGATCAGCCCCCACCACGGCCCGGCGATTTCCCGGACGGAGCGATAGACCAGCCACAACGTCACCAGCGCCAGCACCGCCATCAGCGCGTTCATGGCCAGCCAGTCCGGCCCCAGCGCTCGCCAGACCATCGAGAGCATCACCGGCAGGCCGAACGGCATCCTGTCATACGGCATGTCCAGGAACCGGAACCCGTGCCCCTCGGCCAGCGATTGAGCCAGGCCGACATACAGCGCGCTGTCGCGACCGATCTTCCAGTGCGGCCCGACGCGCGCCGCATAGAGCGACAACAGCACGGCGGCGACGATCCACGCACAGCGTCGAGGGTTCTTCATCATGATGTCTATCTGGCCCCGCACTTCTTGCCATTTGGCGCGGCCATCCTAATAATGGCCGCAGTCGGCGCGCGTCGAGGATAATCCGGCGTCGCGGGTCCAGCAGTCCATGAACATTTTGCTGATAACCGAATACTTCCCGCGCTCCAGCGACTGCGAGGTGCGCGGGGGCGTCGAGGCGCGCGCGTTCTACATCGCGCGCGAACTGGCCCGGCGGCATCGCGTGCGGGTGCTCGCCGCCCGCGAACCGGGCGTGCCCGACGAAAACGAAGTGGCCGGCATCCATGTCAGCCGCTGCGGCCCGGAGCGGCCTTACGGGCAAGGGGGATTGTTGGGCGCGCGCGTGGCGTTCCTGCGCGCGGCGATCCGCGCCGGGCGTGGCGAGAAGGCCGACGTGGTGGAAGGCTGCAACCACATTGCCTATGTGGCTGCCGAAAGGGTCAGCGACGCGCTGGGCGTGCCCCGCGTGGCGACCTATCACGATGTCTGGCTCGGCGAATGGGTCCACAACCTCGGCTGGATCAGCGGTCTCGTGGGCGAGGTGATGGAACGGCACGTCCTGTCGAAAACGTGGGACCGCATCATCGCCAACAGCGAAGCCACGCGGCAAAAGCTGCTCGCCGCCCGCGCCCGCACGCCGGCCATCGAAGTTGTCTATAACGGCATCGCGCTGGAGGATTTCGCGGGCTTGGGCGGACCCAAATTTGAGCAGCCAACGATCTGCTACGTCGGACGGCTGGTCCGCTATAAGCGCGTGGATGACCTGCTGCGCGCGGCGGTGCGGGTGCGCGGCCGTGTGCCGGACCTGCGCGTGAAGATCATCGGCTCCGGGCCGGAGGAACAGCGGCTGCGGGCGCTGGCGGCGGAGCTTGAACTCGGCGGATGCGCGGAGTTTGTCGGCTTCGTGCCGCGCCACCGGGACGTGTTGGAAACGATGGCGCGCTCGCATCTGGCCTGTCTGCCGTCGGCCGTCGAGGGGTTCGGCATGGCGGTGATCGAAGCGATGGCGTGCGGCACGCCGGTGGTGGCCTCGGCGCTCGCGCCGATCCGGGAGATCACGCGGGAAGGACAGGGCGGGTTGTTGTTCCCGTGCGCTGACGTCGCCGCGCTGGCGGCGAAGTTGACGGAGATGCTCACTGACGCGGCCTTGCGCCATCGCTGCGAAGAACAGGCGCGGGTGCTGGCGCGCGACTATGACTGGAAACCGCTTGCGGCAAAGGCCGAGGCGGTTTACGAGGCGGTGCTTCGACAATGAAAGTGGCGATGGTCATCGATGGATGGTTTCCGCTGGTCGGCGGCGGCCAGGTGCATGTGTGGGAGCTGTCACGCCGGCTGGTGTTGAATCACGGCTGCGAGATAGACATTGTCAGTCGCGCGCTGCCGGACGAGCAGGACCATGCGCCAGCGGCGAACGAATCTCATCTGGACGGGCGCTTGCGCGTGTGGCGGCTCGGCCCGGCGCGGCGATTTGAGGTGGTGGGAGCGAGGCTGAGTTTTCTGGCAAGGGCGGCGATCTGGCTGGCGCGGCGGCGGTTCGATCTCATTCATGCGCACACATTCCTGCCGGGCATCCCCGCAAAGATTGCCCGCGCGCTGCGCGGCGCGCCGGTGGTCTATACGGTGCACGGCACGAGCTTGTTCACGCCGGAGCCTGCGGGGTTAAGGCCGCGGCTGGAACGTGCGCTGGAACGTTGGCTGGTGACGCGCGCTCGCTACGATCATCTGATCACCGTGGCGGAGAATTTCCGCCAACTGCCGAACCGCAACGCGGCCATCTCGGTGATTCCGAACGGCGTGGATCTGGAACGTTTCGCGCAGTCGAGGCCGTGGCCGGAGCAGTTCAGGCTGTTGTTCGTGGGGCGGTTCGATCCGATCAAGGGCGCGCATGTGTTGATCGAAGCGATGGCGCTGTTGGCCAGGCGCGGAAGGAAGTTCCCGCTGACGCTGGTCGGCTTCGGGCCGCAGGAACCGACGCTGCGAGAGTTGGTGGCGCAACACGGTCTGGGCGATGTAGTGACGTTCGCGGGCAAGGTGACAGGAGAGGCGTTGGTGACAACCTACGGCGCGCACTCGCTGTTGGTGTTGCCGTCGCTGTCGGAGGGATTGCCGTTGACGCCGCTGGAGGCGTGGGCGGCGCGCCGGCCCGTGTTGGCGACGGCGGTGGGCGACAATCCGCTCTATGTTCGCGAAGGGCAGACTGGTTTCATGGCGGCGCCCGGTGATGCGGGCGCTCTGGCGGATGCAATCGAGCGCGCGGCGAACTGCGCCGAACTGCAACAGATGGGCGAGCGGGGCAGGCAACTGGTGCGGAAGAAATTCAACTGGGACCGCATGACGGCGGAGGTGTTTGCGGTGTATCGCGGGGGATTGGAGAAGTAATTGCGAGCGAGCGCATGAAAGCCATGAACTGCCATTTTGTTTTGCGAAGAAGGCTCCTGTTGATCAGCCTGGGCGCGGTTGTGGCGATCGCGGGCTGGCTGTCGGTGGACCGGGCGTTTGGCGCAGTGGGGCGCAAGCCAAAATCACGACGAGGGCATTCCCACCAAACAGGGCTTCGATTACTGGTTTGGTTTCCTCCATCGGCCGGTTGCTGGCAAGCTTGAAGCAACTCGGCCTTGAGGAAAGGACGGTGGTGATGTTCAACTCCGACAACGGCCATCACAAGGAAGGCGGCAACGCCCCGGAGTCTTTCGACGCCAACGGCCCGCTGCGGGGCATGAAACGCGATCTTTACGAGGGCGGCATCCGCGTGCCGATGATCGTCCGCTGGCCGGGCCATGTGCGCGCACGCGCCGTCAGCGGCCATCTCGGCGCGTTCTGGGACTTCATGCCAACGGCGGCGGAAATCGCCGGCGTCAAGCCGCCTGCGGCCACCGACGGCATTTCGTTCCTGCCCACGCTGCCCGGCGAGGAGCAGAGGCAGCATGAGTTTCTCCACTGGGAATTCCACGAGCAGGGCGGCAAACAGGCCGTCCGCATGGGCGACTGGAAAGGCGTGCGGCTCAACGTGGGCCGCGCCCCCAGCGGCCCGATCGAACTTTACAGCCTCCGCAACGACATCGGCGAGGCGGCCAACGTCGCCAACAAGCATCCGGAGGTCGTCGCGAAGATTGCCAGCATCATGAAATCAGCCCGCACGGAGTCCGATGATTGGAAGTTCAAGCCCGCGCAGGTTCCGAAACGGAAGAAATAGTTTTGCCGGCGTGGGGCGTGGTCATTCGTTGCCGGACGGGAGCCGGTGTTGTTTCAGAAACTCCTCCTTCGACGCGCAGGGTGTTCTCTCGAAGGTCCCCGGCTTCTGTGCCGTGGCGATCCAGCCGACAGGGAACAAACACTTGTCGTATGGCCCGGCATCCGCCATGAGCCGGACCATGCTGCTGGCGCATTGGGCGATGTAGTAGGCGATGAGCGCGAGGATGAATCGGGGAGCATCCTTCAAGAGTCGGCCTTGTCTTGTCGAGGAGTCCACGGCGACGCGGATGCCTTCGTCGGTGCGGAGCGCGTCTTTGAGCGCCATGTAGGGAAACATGGCGGCGGAGGTCTCGGTGCCGGATGATGAAGGCTTGACCGCGATGTCCGCGAACCCGGCGTCCCTGAGCCATGCGGTCAGGCCGTAGCGCGTCGGCCGGCTGAAATCGTAGGGCGTCTCGTGTTCGGGATAGGCGAACGGGACGTTGATGAAAACCCTGCCGCCAGGTTTCAACACCCGGAAAGCCTCCGCTAGGAACCGCTCCGGGCGGCGCACATGCTCAATCACCGAGGTGGACAGGATGCCAGTGAGCGAGTTGTCCGCCAGTTGTATCTTCTCATCGAGCGGGCTGAGCAGGTCATACGGGATGGCCTGCATGCCCTTGAATGCAACGCCTGTTTGATGCTCCTGCGTGAGGTAGATGCAGTTGCGGAAGAAAGGCTTGTAACGCTGGTGGCCCGCACCGGCGTCGAGGATCGCCTCGCCGCGGCAAAACGTGGCGGCATTCATCAGAAAGTCGAACACCGCCCGGGCTTGGTGGCCCTGGCCCCAGCCCAACTCCCGCGAGAAATATTCCCGCAACTGTTCCGTCTCCGTCGTCGGCATGACCATGTTCCGGTGAGCGAGGGCTGGGACACTAGCGGAGGCCAGCGGGACCGACAAGCGCAATCCAAGTCGGATCGTTTTATGCCTCCCTCAACCGGGTGATTGGATAAGCGGGCCGGATACGGGATAAGACAACGGTTAGCTACAGCCCCTAGTTTGCCCGCTTTCAGGTCTGCGCTGGCGGCTATTTTCGCCGCGTGATGATCTGTTGTTCCTGCCGGAGCTTGACGACGGAGTTGGCCGGGCAGACACCACGCCAGTTGATGGATGGATAGAGCACGCTGTGGCGGCCGATGACCGAGCCGGGATTCAGGACGCAGTTGCACCCCACATCGGCATGGTCACCGACGATCGCGCCAAACTTCCGCAAGCCTGTGTCCACCGTCCGGCCTTCCCAGGTAACAGCGACGTTGCCGGGCAGCGACTTGAGGTTGGAGCAGATGACGCCCGCGCCGAGGTGCGCCTCATGGCCGAGGATGGAGTCCCCGACGTAGTTGAAGTGCGGCACCTGCGCGCCGTCGAGGAGGACGGCGTTCTTGAATTCACAGGAGTTGCCAAGCACGCAGCCATCGCCGGCAATGACGTGGTTTCGGAGGTAGGCGCCGGAGCGGATCTCGCAGTCGCGGCCGATGATGGCCGGCCCTTGGATGAACGCCCCCGCCTCGATCACGGTGCCTTCACCCACGAACACATCCTTGCCGACAAACGGCGTCCCAATGAACTGCGCGTGATTGGCGGGCTTCAGGTGCTGGCGGAGGTAGTCCTTGATGCGGGAAAGCGCCTGCCAGGGGAACTCGCAGCCGTCGAAAAGCACCGCGTGCTCGAAATGCGCGAGGTCCAGAAGTTCGATGGTGCGGATCACGTGGGCGCAAAAAAATGGAGCGAGCGATGGGATTCGAACCCACGACATCAACCTTGGCAAGGTTGCGCTCTACCAGACTGAGCTACGCTCGCTTCCGTGACGGCGGGATGTTAGTCAGAACCGCGACCCGTGCAAGCACTATTTTCCGCGCCCCATTCGCGGGGGGCAGGATGTGTCGGAAGGGCGGCCGCGAAGAGGAAACTCCACGGTTTTCCAGTCTGTCATCGCGCGGGCGGATGCTGTAGTCTCTTACGAGAAATATCCCGCGCAAGAAACGCGGGATTTTGCGTTCTTCAACCTCTGG
>DYDC01000149.1 GCA_020718125.1 Methylacidiphilum sp.
CCCACCCAGCGTTGAAACGCCGGGCTATTCTCGACCGTCCCTTTCGGGACTTGGCGCGTGTGTCAAGTTGCGCCCTGCGAGCCTGAGCGGCAGATAATTTGTTTGCACCGCGGGCGGCGCCTTACTATTTTGCCGCGCGTCGGCGTCCAGAAAGCGAAAAAACGGAGTCAACGGTTATGAAGATTCTCTCAACGATTGCGGTTCTCCTCGTCGCGGCGGCCATGGTGGAGGCGCAGGACGTGGTGCGCGCCAGGCCGGTGGTCGGAATACCGATGCTGAAGAAGCGCATCGCCGTCACGCACTTCGACAACAAGTCCAACTGGCAGGGCCAGGCCGAGTTGGGCACGGGCTTCGCCGATTCACTGGCCGATGCGCTGATCAAGACCGGCCGGTTTATCGTCGTGGAGCGGGCCGAGCTTCAGAACGTGATGAAGGAGCAGGATTTCGCGCAGTCCGGCCGCACGGCGGACACGGCCAACGCGCCGCAGATCGGCAAGCTGCTCACGGCGCAGATTCAGATCACCGGCAGCATTCTGCACGTTGACACGCAGACACAACAGCAAGGCGGGGCCATCGGTTTCCGGGGCTTCTCCATCGGCGGCGGCGGCGGCAAGGCGGAGGTGGCCATCGCGCTGCGGATCATTGACACGACCTCGGGCCAGGTGCTCGATTCGCAACAGATCAAGGGCATTGCTCGCAAGTCGGGCATGGCCCTCGGCTTCGCACACGGGGGTTTTGGCGGCGGCATGAGTTCGCTGAACAAGACGCCGCTGGGCGACGCGGTGGTTGACGCGTTGTTCCAGGCCGTGGCGCTGATCACGGCGCGGCTGGAGCAGGTGCCGTGGCAGGGCCGCATCGTGAAGGCGGAGGGAACGGCGATTTACATCAATGCTGGCGCCAACTTCGGGGTGAAGCCGGGCGACCGCTTCGCCTGTTTCCATCCCGGACAGTCCATGATTGATCCGGAGACGGGGCTGAATCTCGGCAGCAAGGACAGTAAATACGGCGCCATCGAAGTGGTGGACGTGCAGGATAAATTCTCTGTTGCCAAGCCGGCGGGTGGCACGGGATTCGCCGCCAAGGACGTCATCAAGATCGAGTAAGCACCGGCCTTCGCCAATCACTCCCATGTCAAAGGCGCTGCCTGCAATGCGGGCAGCGCCTTTCGTCTTGTGGGGGACTTACTTCTTCTGCCGGATCGCCGGCTTGGAGGGCGACTTGGTTTCGAGCAACTTCAGCTTGTCTGCCGCAGACTTCTTCTCCGGCTCGACCTGGAGGGCCTTCTTGAGATGCTCGATGGCGTCCTTCTTCTTGCCGAGCTTGAGGTAAACGTCGGCGAGGTGCTCGAACACGGCGGCGTCTTCCTTGGCCGCGTCGGTCTTGGCGGCGGCGGTCAGATGCTTGAGCGCCTCGATATGCCGGCCGAAGCGGAAATACACCCAGCCCAGGCTGTCGAGGTAGGCGCCGTTTTTCGGCTGCGCTTTCAGCGCCTGTTTGATGAGGGTCTCGGCCTCGCGCAGGTTGATGCCCTTCTCGGCGAACATGTAACCGAGGTAGTTGGATGCCTCGTCGTTCTCCGGGTTGAGCTTGATGGCATCGCGGAACAGCGCCACCGCGCGGTCGAACTGGCTGGCACGCTCGCACGCCGAGCCGTAGAAGAAGTAGAACGAGCTGTCGAGCAGTTCCTTCTGTTCTTCGCTGGCCTTGGCCATGCGCTCCGCAGCCTCGAACGACTCGATGGATTTCGCGTAGTCCTTCCGGCTGCTGTGGATCAGCGCATAGAAATAGGACACGCGCGCGCTGTTGGGAAACCGGCCGCGGGCGCGGTCGAGCAACTTCGCCGCGTCGTCCGGGCGCTTTTGCGCGAGATGCAGCCGCGCCAGCCGGAAATAAAGCTGCTGCTCCTTCGGGTTGAGGATCAACGCCTGCTCGTAATTGGCCTGCGCGCGCGGCAGGTCCTTGTTCTCCTCGCAGAAGCCGGCGAGCATGAAATACACCTGCCAGTTCAACGGCTGGCGTTTGACGACCTCCTCGAACTGCGCGATGGCGGCGGCGAGATCCTTCCTGGCCGCGTAGGCGTAGGCGAGCCGCTCATGCACGTCGAGCGCATCCGGGCGCTTGGCCAGGATACCCTTGTAGAGCGCGATGCCTTTGTCGAACTGCTCGTGGACGACGTAGTAGCCCGCGAGCCGGAACGGGATGCTCAAGTCCTGCTTGGCCAGCCCTTGGGCCTTCTCGTAGCACTCGACCGCGCGTTCGCCCTTGAACTTGCCCATATAGACCGTCTGCGCGGCCTTCGCCGCGTCGGGCGCTTTCGTCGTGATCGAGTAGAGGTCGCCCAGCACGATCCAAAACCGCGCGTCCTCGGTCTTCTGCTTGAACCCGCGCTCCAGCACGCGCAACGCCTCGGTCGTCTTGTTCTCCTTCAGGTAGTGGCCGGCCAGCGATTGGTAAGGCACGATCTGCGTCGGATCGAGTTCGCTGGCCTTCTTGTGCGTCGCGACCGCCTTGGCGTTCTGCTCGGCGGCCTGGTAGGCGAGCGCGAGCAGCACGTGAATCTCGTAGCTGCTCGGATTGGCCGCTGCGGCCTTCTCCAACACCGGCAGCGACTTGGCCGGCTGCTTGCGCCGCAGGAACTCCGCCCCGACTTTTGTGGCAAGCTGCGCGTGTCCCGGATCAATTTTCAACGCGGCTTCATACTCCGCCAGCGCCTTGTCCGGCTCCCGCCGCAATTCGTAAAGCGCGCCGGCCGCGTAATGCGCCAGCGCTTCGGATTTCTTCTCCGCCGAAGGAACCAGCTTCAAGTCGGCGGCGGAAACCGGGGGTTCAGTCACGCGCGCGACCGGCGATGGCTGCGCGCCGGCCTGCGCGCCGGGTTGGGCGCCGCTGAACCACGCGGGCGGCGGCGCGCCGCTGGCCGGGGACGACGGCGGCGGTTTGGGCTGGGAGGCGGCAAGCTCCGCGGCCGTCTGCGGCTTCGATGCCGGCGGTTCGGCCGGCGCGGGTGTCGGCACGGCCGGCGCCTCCGCGACGACGGAGCGGTTGGTTCCCGGCGGCGCGCCGGCGAACAGGTCCACTTGCGGACGCGCGGGCTGGACGGCCCCGGGTTGTGCCTGCGCTGGCGACGGCTTCTTGCCCGTGCTGCCGCAGCCCTTGACGGCCCGGTTGACGGAGGTTGTCGTCGGTTTGCTGGCGGGTTTGGCGGCGGTTGCAGCCGGCGTCACGCCGCAGACAGGCTCGCTGGTGGCCTTCGGTTTCGACGGCTCCTCCGAGACATAGCAGCCCGTCCCGCAAAATGCCGCCGCAACGAGGCAGCATCCCGCGACCCGCGCGGCCACGCGAGCTGCGCGGCGGGGCGTTGTGAGAAGTTTACGCGCCATTGCTAGCCGGTCCCGCGATGCGAACCGGCGCGATCCGCGGACCGCGCCGGGCTTGCGCCGCGGCTGTTCCACGCCGCTACTTCTTCCACTCGCGCTTCATGTGACGATGCGCTTTGGAACGTTTGCGGCGCTTGTGCCGATTCATCTTGGCCTTGCGGCGCTTTTTGATCGAACCCATAGTTCTGCGATCTCCAACTGCGGTTACAGAAAACTCCTGCCGCTCAATAGACCACCTTGTTGAGCGGATACTCGATGATGCCCTCCGCGCCGATCTCTTTCAACTGCGGGATGATCTCGCGGACGATGCTCTCGTCAATAATCGTCTCCACCGCCACCCAGCCGCGCTGGCTCAGCGTGCTGATGGTCGGGTTGCGCAGCGCCGGCAGCTCGCGCAACAGCCGCGCCAGTTGCCTGCGCTGGATGTTCATCTTCAGGCCGACCTTCTCCTGCGCGGCGAGCGCGCCCTTGAGCAGCATCGCCAGCACCTCGACCTTGCGGCGCTTCCACCCGTCGCGCCACGCGGCGCGGTTGGCGATGAGCTGCGGGAACGACGTCGTCAGCGTGTCCACGATGCGCAGGTTGTTGGCCTTCAGCGACGAACCGGTCTCGGTCAGCTCCACGATCGCGTCCACGAGCCGGTCGGCGGCCTTGACCTCGGTCGCGCCCCAGGAAAACTCCACGTCCGCCGTCACGCCGTGCTTGGCGAGCCAGCGGCGCGTGAGGTTCACGACCTCCGTGGCGATGCGCTTGCCCTGCAAATCCTTCGCTGTCTTGATGGGCGAATCGTTCGGCGCCGCCAGCACCCAGCGCGCAGGCATCAACGTCTGCTTCGAAAACGCGATCTCCGAGACGACCTCCACGTCGCTGCCGTTCTCCTCGATCCAGTCCTTGCCGGTCAGGCCCGCGTCGAGCGCGCCCAGTTCCACGTAACGACTGATCTCCTGTGCCCGGATCAGGCGCACCTCCAACTCCGCGTCATTGATCCGCGGCACATACGAGCGGCTGCTGACCGAGATCTGAAAACCGGCCTTGACCATCAATGCAAACGCCGACTCCTGCAGGCTGCCTTTCGGCAGTCCGAGCCGCAACACCCTGCCAATTGTCTTCGTTTTGCTCACGTCAAGGGCGCGAGACTATAGGGAGGCGCCTATCCCAAATCAACGATTGTTTCCGTAAACACCCCATTTTCAGGCCATCGCTGTCAGAGATGCTTCCGGCTCCAGCCATTCCCGTTTCCGCTGCCTGAACCCGGCCAGACGCGTGCAGCCTTTCCGTCGCAGTAAACTTTCGACTTCCGCGAACCGGAAGCCGACCTGGTCTGGCGCGTGCGCGTCTGAGTTCACCATCAATGTCACGCCCGCCGCCATCGCCTGTTCGACAATCGCCGCGCTCGGATACGTCTCCGGCTCGGCCAACTCAGCGTGGCGGTAACCGGACGTGTTGATCTCCATGCACAGACCCACGCAGGCGATCTCCTGCAACGTCCGCGTGATCTCCCCCGCCTGCGCCCCGGTGGGCGGACAGCCCGACCGCTTCGGCACGTCGAAATGCGCGACGATGTCGCACAGGCCGCTGCGGACCATCTTCCGCATCAACTCGAAATAGCGCCTGTGGAGCCAGCCAACGTCGCCTTTGAACTTCCGCGGCCACGACGACATCCGGCAGTCGGCATCGAGGTAATGGACCCCGCCGATGACGTAGTCCCACGGATAGCGGGCGATCTGCTTCTCCAGATACGGCTCCAGCCCCTCGACGTAATCCATCTCCAGCCCCAGCAGCACCTCGATCTTGCCGTGGTAACGACATTGCAGGTCGAGCACCTTCTGCACGTAACCGTCCAACTCCGACTCCGCCATCCGCACGTCCGCGCCGCGGCCGTCCGGCAGCGGGTTATGGTCGGCAAACCCGATGGCCCGCAGGCCCAGTTCGATGCCGCGCTCGACGCAGGCTTCCATCGGCCCAGTCGCGTGTTTGCACAACGGCGTGTGCATGTGATGATCAGCAAAAATCTTCATAAAGGAACCGCGCACGGTAGCAGGATGGCGCGGCGTTGGCAACCGGGCCGGCACGCTGCTGGAGACTCCGATTTGCCTCAAGAAAGGGTGAATTCTTATCGAGTCACCGGGGGAACATCCTCATGGGGTCGCGACAACCCGCCGCCGGCCAAAAACCTAGCTTTTCGGCCAGAAATTCAGGATGACCACGCCTGCGGCAAAGGCGAGGATGAACAAGCCCACCACGCGCAACAGCAACGCGCGCGTGCCGAGGATGGCGACGGCGGCGCCTTTGAAGAGGAGATTCGACAGCGACGCGACCAGCACCAGCCGCCAACCGACCGCGGCATCGAGCCGGCCGTCGTTGATCATCTGCGCCGTCGAGAGCGTGATGGCGTCCATGTCGGTCAGCCCCGACAACGCCGCGACGACATAGAGGCCGCGGTCGCCGAAGTGCGCCTTGCCCGCGGCCGCGGCGAACAGCACGACCCCGAAGATCGCGCCGAACACCAGCGCGGATCGCAACTCGGTCGGGTTGGTGTGCGCCGGCATCTCGCTCTTGCCGTGCCGTTCGAGCAACCACAGCACGACGCAAACGAGCGTTTGCAGGCCCAGCGCCGCCGCCAACGGCGGCCCCGTCGCTGACAGCGATGGTCCCGACACCACCGCGAGGATCACCAGCACGCGCAGGAGCAGCACCGTCGAGGCGACGAAGATCACAAACGCGGCCAGGCTCGCGCCGCCCGGCGCCTCGCGGCTGCGGCGGGCATAACTCACCGTCGTCGCGGTGCTGGAGATCAACCCGCCCAGCAGCCCGCCCAACAGCGCGCCTGCGCGCTGGCCGAAGACCTTGTAGGCGGCGTAGCCGGCGAGGCTCATCGCCACGATGAGCACCACCATCAGCCAGATGCGGTGGGGGTTCAGCACCTGGAACATGCCGTAGGTCTTGTTCGGCAGCACTGGCAGGATCACCAGTGTGATGAGCACAAACTGCATAACTGCCTTGAAATCCGCCTCGCCAATCCGCGACGCCAGCGCGTGCATCTCCGGTTTGAGATAGAGCAGCACCGCCACGCCGCCGCCGACGGCGATGGTCACCGCCGTGTGGCCCGCCACGAGATACGCCCCCACGCCATACATCAACAACATCGCCACCTCCGTCGTCGTGCCCGGATCAATCTCCGGCAGCTTCATCTTCAGCAAGTTGCTGGAGAGAACGATGGCTGCCAGCGCCACAAATCCAGCACCCACGACCCAGCCGCCGTGGGTCTGGCCGAGCATCGCGCAGACCGTCCCCAGCATCGTCACGATGGGAAACGTGCGGATGCCCGCGAGCAACGAGGCCGACCGTTCGCGTTGCAGGCCCACCAGCAGCCCCAGCCCCAGCGCGACGCCGAGCAGATAGAAGGCGTGTTGAATGTCCATGACCGTCTCCGCATTCACTTGTTACCAGAAAACACCGCTCCCGTCGAGCGGCGCGGCATGCGGTCGAGTGTTGCGCGAACTGCGGCCGCTCGCTGGGCAAACA
>DYDC01000150.1 GCA_020718125.1 Methylacidiphilum sp.
GATGGACCTCGGGTCGAGCGGCTGGTTCAACGACGCCGGCATGTGGGCGGAAATGAAACGGCTGCGCGCGCTCGATGAACCCCTGCTGAAAAAGCCAACGCCGTTCCGACCGCAGGTGGCGGCGGTGATTGACGAGCAGGCGATGCTGCGCGTCGCGGCTGGCGGCACACTCGTGACGCGGCCCGGCATCTACGATGTGCGCGCACCGCTGGGCCGCATGGGCGCGCCTTACGGCCAATACCTCCTCGATGACGTGCTTGCCGGTCGTGTGAAGGCGAAGCTACACGTCTTCCTAAACGCGTGGTCGCTGTCGTCCACTGAACGCTCAAAGCTGCTGAAAACCACGCGCGGCAGCACAAAAGTATGGTGCTACGCGCCGGGCTGGTTCGACGGCGGGCAAACGTCGCTGGAAGCGATGCGGCAACTGACGGGGTTCGAGATGAAGATCGTGTCGCCGGCAAAATCCGCAGCGACGCCGACGGAACGCGGCCGAACACTCGGCTTGGAGAAATCCTTCGGCGGCGAGAAACCGGTGAAGCCGCTGTTCACCGCCGCCGATGCGAAGCCGGAGGAGATTCTCGCAACCTACCCGGATGGCTCCGCTGCCGTTGCGCTACGCCGCACATCAGGTGGACCGTCGTTGTTCGTCGGCGCGCCGGGGTTGACGAGCGAGTTGCTGCGGCTGGCGGCACGCGAGGCGGGCGTCCATCTCTTCACGGAGACCGACTGCAACGTCTGCGCGAACGGCCGGTTCCTCTCGCTGCACGCGTCACAGGACGGATCGGTGGACGTCAATATCGGCAAGCCGGAGCCAGTGACCGATGTGTTGAGCGGCGAACAGGTGGCGCGGGGTCCGCACTTCACGCTGCCGTTGAAACGCGGCGACACCAAGGTGCTTCGCTACTGAGCGGTCCGGCCGACGCGCTCGTAGATGGTCGCGAGCGGGTCGGAGTAGGCGCGACACCAGTTCGGCGCCAGCGCCAGCGCCTGCGACAGCGGATGGTCGGTGGTCAGCAGCGTCCAGCCCACCTTGCTGGCATCGAGTTTTTTGGCCAGGAAGCATCGGGGTCACATCCCCACATATAACAAATGACTTGCCCTTGCTCTGAACGAGGCACCCGGCGTCTGGCAGATTCGCACGCGCGAGTTGGCGTCGGGACAAACTGCGAGCCGCTGCCTGCGGGTGAGCAAGCACTGAGGTGACCAAGAAGCCCCGTGCGGTTTGCTTCACAACAAAGTCCATCCTCCCTGCGCAAGGGATGGACAAAGCGCAAGGGCGCCTCCGGTAACTCAGAAAAAATGACGAGGAATAACGACACTATTTGCTGTGGAGGAAAGCCCCTGATACAATGGCCGCATGAAGACTTCCAAAAAGAGCTGCAAATCCTCCCAAACCCCCGGATTCTTTGACGTGGAACTGCGCGTCCAATGGCTCCTGGCCAAAGGCAATCCGTTGAGCCGTTTGGATGCCGTGATCGATTGGGAGAGCTTTCGCCCCCTGTTGGAAGCGGCGTTGGAGAAACCCGCCCAAGGCCCCGGCGGGCCGCGCCCCAACGATCCGCTGAAGATGTTCAAGGCATTGTTGGTGCAACGCTTCTTCAACCTCTCCGACGAGCAGACCGAGTATCAGATCAACGACCGCTTGAGCTTTCAACAGTTCATCGGCTGGACGCTGGCCGACAAGGCGCCGGATGCCAACACGCTGCGGAAGCGATGTTGGCGGCCAAACAAAAAGAGTCAACACCATGAAACCAACCACCGAAGGAGTCGCCATGACTGAAACCGAACAAAAAACCGAACCACAATCCTCAACAGGGTTCCGCAAAGCCGTTACCGGAGGTTCCCTGGCGAAATCAAAACGCCTGTCGGTGACCCGACGCGAATGTCTTCGCGCGGCGGCGCGCGTTGCGTTTCTTGCCAGCCTCCTTATCGGCACGGAGATGTCTGCTGCCGGCGGCGACTCGCAGACGCTGCGAGGCCAGGTGCTGGGCGGCGGCAAGCCGTTGGCCGGCGTGCTGGTGTCTGATGGTTGCCGCGTCGCGCGCACGAACACGCGGGGCGATTACGAACTGGCCATCGGTCCGGACAGTGGGCGGTTCGTCTTTGTGACGACACCGCGGGGCTATTGGGCCGATGTGTTCTACGTGCCCATCGGCGAGGCCGCCGCGAAGGGCCGCGCGGATTTCGCCTTGCGTCCGGTGGACCAGCCGGACCGTTTCGATTTCGTGTTCATCACCGACATGCACGTGGATTCGCACCGACATGGCGTCCCGAAGTTCAAGGCGAGCATTCGCGAGATCAACGATCTCACGCCGACGCCCGCTTTTCTCTGGGCGCAGGGCGACATCTGTCTCGAAGGCCGCGCCGGCAAGGACTACACCGAGTGCCTCACACTCGCTAAGATGCCCGTGCGCAACGGTCCCGGGAACCATGAGGTGATCCTCGCCCACAAAAATCCCTTCGACGAGTTCGAGCAACTCTTCGGCCCCACTTATTTCTCGTTCGACTGGGGCGCGGTGCATTGCATCGTGCTGAACGGCAACAAGCCCATGCCGGGCGAGCAAGGCTACAAGAGTGTCCACGGCGCCATCGAAGGCAGCGAGATGAAGTGGCTGCGGGCCGATCTCGCCGCGCAGCCGCGGGGCAAGGTGGTCATCGTCGGTGTCCACATCCCCATCGTCTCGACTTATCGCGAACGACGCCATGAAATCCCGAAGCACGCCCCCTGTTGGAAAATCACAAACGACCGGGAACTGACCGCCCTGTTCGCAATGCACGGCGTCCGGCTCGTGCTTCAGGGTCACATGCACGAGAACGAGCGCGTCACCGTCCAGGGCGTCGAATACGTGGAGTCCATCGCGCTCTCAGGAGGCTGGGGGAAAAGCGGCGAGGGACTGGAGCGCGGCGTGGACGGCACCCCGCGCGGCTATCGCATCGTCTCGGTGAATGGCAAAAAGATCAGCCATCGCTACCAGTCAAGTTGCGAGTCGCGCGTCACCCGCCAAGGCGAGTTTGTCGGCATCGTGGGCCGCGCGTTGCCGGACGCGAAAGCGGAGTTTGCGTTCAACTGTTACGACGCGCCGAACGGTTCAAAGGCGCAAGCCCGGATTGATAACGGCCCTTGGCGGCCGATGCCCGCGCACTTCGCCGTCAACGAGTTCATTGGCCTCAAGATGCCCCATCACTTTCGCTTCGTGACGGACACGACCCGGCTCAAAGCCGGCCCGCACACCATCGAAGCGCGAGTGGCCTGGCCTGAAGGAACGGTCGTGACCGAGAAAGAAACTTTCATCCTCCCGTAGCCGTTCGAGGATGGGTTGTCTGCGCGCGCGGTTGGCCGTCTCCAAGCCGTCTTGCCGCGACGCGGGCGCGAGGCGGACGGGCTTGCCGGGGTGCTCGCCCGTCAGCGTTTCGTTGCGGAGGACGGCCGTCCCGTTCACGAAGACATCGCTGAACCCGACAGCGTAGGCGCGGGGCTGATCGAAGGTGGCTTGATCGGCAACCCGGTCGGGGTCGAAGACAACAATGTCGGCTGCTGCGCCGGGTTTGAGTTCGCCGCGGCCTTCGAGGCGGAATGTCCGCGCGGGCAGGGGGGTCATCTTGCGGACGGCTGCTTCGAGGGTGAGCGGTTTGAGTTCGCGCACGTATCGGCCGAGCACGCGGGCGTTGTTGCCATAGCTGCGCGGATGCGTCAGTTCGCCGTTGGGCGCGCGCGGGCCGCCGTCGCTGGCGATCATGGTCAGCGGGTGGCACATGAAGCGGCGCACGTCAGGCTCGTTCATGCCGTGGTAAATGGCGGTGGCGCCGCCGTGGCATTAGAGATCGAGGATGAGTTCGATCTGCTCGTCGAGAGCGTCGGACCCGCGGCGCAGCTTGGCGGCCTGCGGCGCGGTCTTGCCGTTGAGCGACTTGTCGTGACGACAGTGCGCGATGACAACGCAGCCATAATCATCGCGCAGGCTCTTCTTCAGAGAGTTCTTCATCTCCGCCATGATGCGCGCCTTTTGGCCGGGGTTGTTGAGCCGCTCGGCAAGCTTCTGGGCGCCGCCCTCGCGGGCTTTGTCGGTAACGAGACGGCTGAGGCCGGTGCTGGAGGCGGTGTAGGCGTATTGGTCATGGGCGATGTCGAGTCCGCCGGCCCGCGCACGGTCGAGCAATGCCAGAACCTCGCCGGCTTTGTCCCGTGCTTTCGGCCCGGCCAGCTTGAGATGCGAGACTTGGGCGCGAATCTTCGCCTACCGCGCGACACGACAGAGTTCGTCCAGCGCGTCGAAGATGCGCTCGGTTTCATGGCGGATATGGCTCACGCAGAGGCCGCCGTGGGCGGCGACGACCCGGGCCAGTTCGATGAACTCGTCCGTCTTGGCGAACGGGCCGGGCAGGTAGATCAGCCCCGTGCTGAGACCGACCGCGAACCGGTTGCCAAGCAGCCGTCATGACCTCGATTCACGCGCCAAGTCATGAACAGCCTGGGCAAAAACACTTCAGGGCAAGAACATTGCCGGAATCTTTTTGCCCCCAAATCTTCTTGCCCAAAGACACCCGGCCCGGTGCCATCCGCAACGCCGAGGACGCCATCCGCCTCTGGATCAAAACCGCCAAGGAAGACGGCGTGGAAATCCCCCAGCCCCGCGGCCGGTTGGTTTGTGCGTGAACCGGGTGCTCCATCATGAACCCTCAACCAACGCCGGCTCCCAACTCTTCACTCTCAACTCTCAACTTTCTGGCCAGCACCCTGCCGACGCAAAGCGAATTGCGGGGCGTGGCGAACAAGATTGACGAGTTGATCAGCGCGCTGAGGAGGTGGAAAACCGCGCGCTGACGACAAACTCGAACAGTTCCTTCTTCGAGTTTCGCTTGCGAATGTTCTCCACCGTCACGTTTGCGAAGCCATGTTCGCGCAGTAGTTGCGCGTAAATAAGTTCGGTATGCACCATCACGTCATAAAACTTGGAGTTGCCGACGATGTAGTGGACCGCCGCGCCTTTGGCCAACACGCGCGCCAGCGAGCGGAAGTGCCGGACGCAGTCCTCGAAATACTTGTGGACGTATTGCGAGAGGATGGAACTGCGCTGGGCGATGCGGCCAATCATGTCGAGGAAGCCGTCGAAAGGGATCGGCGCAGCGGGGTCCGGCCGCCAGCGAGTGAGGTTGCTGGTCGCGCAGCCCCACGTGCCGCCGATGGCCTGCCAGTCCAAGTCGCCCGCTTGCCGCCCGTCGCTCAGATAGCCCAGCCAATACATGTAGGGCCGCAGTTCACGGATGTAGCTCATGCGATTCGGATACGGCGGCGACGTGATGACGCGGGTGTATTTGCCAGACAGAACTTCGTGGAGCCGGCGCGAGTCGCCCAAGTAGGCGTGCGCCAGGCTGCCGTCGAGCGGGGTTCTCGCGGCATCCAGAACTTCGTGGAGGCGCTTGATAAAAAGCCCTTTGAGGTTGGCCGGCCCGTGCATGTCCACCATGCCGTCTTCGCCGTTACGCGGCTTGAAGGACATGGACTGGTGGCCGAAAGAGACGGCGGAGGTTTCAATGGCGACCCGGCAAAAAGCAGAGATCAAGAGGTTGCGCGCGGGCTGGGAAACCTCGGCGTCTTTGATGGCGGCGAAGAGGGCCGAGAGCGCATGGAGATCGCGCGGGTGCCACCACTTCTCGATGTCGTGCAGCGGCGGGTGCCAGAGATTTCCGTTGCTGCCGGCGAGGCGAAGCGCGGAGGGGAATGCCTTGGCCTCTTCAATGTGGCTGGTTTCGTAGGCGGTAAACTTCGCGTTGGCCAGCCAGACGAGGAACGGGTTGATGTCCACCGTGTCGGCACGAATGCCGTGCTCGGCGCAAGTCAACGCCGTGGTTCCAGCGCCGCAAAAGGGGTCGAGCACGCGATCACGCTTGCCCAGCGGCCTGACAATCTCCTCGACCAAGTGGCGCGAATAGGCGGGCGTGAGGCGCAGCCAGCCATGTCGGCCCAGGCTGAGGTTGGCCTTGAACGTGAGCGACTCGTGCCGTCGTGTAGGGGCAAGCGCGACGGGTTCTTCGGCGAAAAGAAGTTGTTGGGCGCTAGTCTTCACTGAGCAGTTTTCGCAAGACCGCTTCGATCTGCGCCTTGAGTGTGGCGGAATTGCGTTGGAAGAAGGCAGCCAGGTCGTAGCCGACTACTTCCTCGGAGAACACGTAGGCGCTGTCCACCGGAGTGCCGCCGGTCGTGCCGCGCAAAAGAATCCAACCGACCTCTTCGTAACGCTTGGCCACGTCGTCGTCAATTTGCGCGGACAGCAGCAACGCAACCGGCAGGTAGGGGATTGAACACGGCGTCGGTTGGGATGCGGCCGTCGAGCGAAAGCCGGCGCGACTTGCTGCCCCGACTCCGCACGGTGTAGGACCAGTTTGCCGTTTCGTCGTCGAGACCAAGATGGTCCTTCAGGAGCTCGACGAAAACCCACTGGCAACCGATGCCAATCTGCCGGTAAACCGAGGTCATCCCGCCAGCCGCCTTATGCGCCGCATACATCAGTGGCGAACTCAGGCCAAACCACGAGTAAAACGGATCTGATTCGTAGAGACGCTGGAACTGCTCAAGCGACAAGCCACCTTTTCGCCCGTGGCCAAACATTGGGCGGTAGTTGGCACACACGGTCAAGGCGTCTGCGATAATCTTCAGATATTTCTCGTCGCTGTTTGCCATGCACCGGGGACGCTAGCAGAGGACGGAATGTGTTTCACGACATTTCGTCCAGTAACGCTCAAGGCAAGCTATTGAGGTTCCTCGCTGTTTTCAGTGGATGAAGGCTGTAAGTAGTGGTTGGCGTTAAACGCGGGACGAGTGCGCTGGCGTGGGGTTTGGTGATG
>DYDC01000151.1 GCA_020718125.1 Methylacidiphilum sp.
CCTCAACCCTCAACCAGAAACCCTCAACCTTCTGCGCGCCACCCGCCCGCCATCTCGATTCGTAAAGGTCGTGCCATGCCCGCAGGAATGCGCCGCCAGCCGCTTCAACGCAAGCTAAATGTCTGATGTTGAGACCTGACCCCGATCGCCCCGATCAGACCTTCGTTGGAAGTGGCCACGCCTGGGAGCGCGGGTGTCCCGCCCGCCGAGGGTGAAGGAGGAGCAACCGCGCGCTGCTATGCGCCCAATCCTCAGCACATTTCACGAGCCGCGCTTTCACCGGATTTTGCCCGGCGTAATTGATGGCGTTTCGCGGGTGGCGTTCGTCGCGGATGAAACGGTCGTGATATTCCGGCTCCCACAGCGCGCCGGTTCGGCCCAAAACTTCGTTGATCTCCTTCGTTTGTATGACTTCCACGAATGCAAGATGCTGTCGAGCGAGCAGCCTGGCATGGGTTCAACCGCAGCGTGCACATGATTGGGCATGATGACCCACGCGACCAAGCGGTAACGCTGGCTGTCGAAGAAGAGCAAGGCGTCCTCGACTATCTGCGCGATGCGGCTGTCACGCAGCACACACGAGCCGTGGCCGGTGTCGAGATAGTCCTCGATCTTCTGGCGGCGGATGGCGTCGTCTTCGATCTTGAGGAACACTTCCCATTCGACGCGTTTGCTGGCGGGCATCGCATCATCAAGGCGGAAAGTAACTGATTGAACCAGATCGGGTCGGTCGAGGTGCGGCAAATAGCCGCGCGAGTGCCAGCCTTGTGCGCGCGAAAGCGAGTTTGAGTTGCCGACTTGAGTCTCGGCCAGTCTTGCTCGCTTCACTTTCTCCGGCAGTTCGCCTGGGAGCGCGGGCATCTTGCCCGCCGGCGAAGGGGAAGTGAAAGCTCGACGATCATTCGCATCGCTTTCGCTCGGCAACGGCTCGGCGGGCAAGATGCCCGCGCTCCCAGGCGGGCTGTGGGATTGAGAACATTGCTGTGGTTGATCGGGCGCTCTTGGCGGGCGGGACGCCCGCGCTCCCAGGGGGGGGGCGTTGCTCCTTCGGGAGTGCTCTTGGAATCAGGAGCCATGTTTGGTCCGGGAGGCTGCGGAGGAACTACGCTCCGCAGCAGTGCTTGAACTTCTTGCCGCTGCCGCAGGGGCAGGGTTCGTTGCGGCCGACCTTGCGCGTATCGCGGCGCACGGGCTTGGCTGCGGCAGCGATGGCTTCCTCGACGGCATCGGCGCGTGGGGCGGCGGGGGCGCGCTGTTGCGGCGCGGCCGGCGCGGCGCCGCCAAATGCGGTGCTTTGCGCGTGCAGCATCTGTTTCGGGAGCGCAGCGAGGAATTTCTCGAACGCGGCGAGGCTGGTGGAGGACCGGAACGTGTTGTTGGCGATCTCGCTCTTGACCTGGCCCTGCATCTCCTCGAACAGCTTGAAGGCCTCGGTCTTGTATTCCACGAGCGGGTCGCGCTGGCCGTAGGCGCGCAGGCCGATGCCCGTGCGCAGGCTGTCCATATTGTAGAGGTGTTCCTGCCAGAGCCGGTCTATGGCGTTGAGGACGACGTAGCGTTCCAGCGTCTGGAGCGCCATCGGGTCTTCGTTCGCTTCCTTCGCGGCGTAGGCGGCCTTGATGCGGTCGTGGAGGAAATCATAGACCGGGTCGGTGGCCTCGTCGCTCTTCTTCGCGCCCTTCGCGTCGGCAGTCTGTTTCAACACGGCTTGGAGTTGCTCGCGGCGGATGCCGAGCGGGAAGGTGAGGTTGGCCCAGTTGAGCAGGCCGGTCACGTCCCACTCTTCGGGGTCCTTGTTCTCCGGCAAATACTGGTCGAGCCTGTCAGCGAGGACTTCCTCGATGACGTTGAAAATCATCTGGCGCGGGTTATCGGTGCGCAGCACCTCGTTGCGGAAGCCATAGATGACTTCGCGCTGCTTGTTCATCACGTCGTCGTATTCGAGCGTGCGCTTGCGGATGGAGAAGTTGTGCTGCTCGACGCGCTTCTGGGCGGTCTCGATGGAACGGTTCAGCAGCCGCGACTCGAGCGGCTCGCCTTCCTCCATGCCGACTTTCTCCATAATGCCCGCGATGCGGCCGCTGCCGAAGAGGCGCATGAGGTCGTCTTCGAGCGAGATGTAGAACCGGCTGCTGCCGGGGTCGCCCTGGCGCGCGCAACGGCCGCGGAGCTGGCGGTCAATGCGCCGCGCCTCGTGCCGTTCGGTGGCGAGCACGTGCAGGCCGCCCACCTCCGGCACGCCGGGGCCGAGTTTGATGTCGGTGCCGCGGCCGGCCATGTTGGTGGCGATGGTGCAGGCGGCGCGCTGGCCGGCGCGCGCGATGATTTCGGCCTCCATTTGGTGATACTTCGCGTTGAGGACGGAATGGACGACGCCGGTGCGTTTGAGCATGCGCGAGAGCAGTTCGCTGACCTCGACGTTGACGGTGCCCACCAGCACGGGCTGGCCGTTCTTGTGGTGCTCCTCGATCTCCTCGATGATGGCGTTGAACTTCTCGCGGCGCGTCTTGTAGATGATGTCGTTGTGGTCCGCGCGGACACACGGCTTGTTGGTCGGGATGACCGCCACGTCGAGCTTGTAGATGTCGCTGAACTCGGCCGCCTCGGTCTCGGCGGTGCCCGTCATGCCGGCGAGTTTGTCGTAGAGGCGGAAGTAGTTCTGGATGGTGATCGTGGCGAGCGTCTGGTTCTCCTGCTCGACCGAGACGTTCTCCTTCGCCTCGACGGCCTGATGCAAGCCGTCGCTCCACCGCCGGCCCGGCATCAGGCGGCCGGTGAACTCGTCCACGATGAGGACCTTGCCGTCCTGCACGACATACTCGACGTCCTTTTCATAGACGCAGAAGGCGCGCAGCAACTGGCTGATGGCGTGGATGCGCTGGCTTTTCTCGTCAAACGCGCGCTGGATGTCGCCCTTCTTCTTCTCGCGGTCCTGCTTCGGCATCGCATGGTCCATGTCAATCTCATGGAACTGGTTCACGAGGTCGGGCAGCACGAATGAATCGGGATCCTTGCTGAGAAAGTCGCGGCCCCTCACGGTCAGGTCGGCCTCGTTGCCCTTCTCGTCAATCGCGAAGAACAACTCCTCCTTCAGCTTGTGCAGCTCCTCCTTCTTCGTGTCGGCGTGCAGCTCCAGCTCGGTCTTGTCCACGAGCTTGATGACCTGCGGATCCTCCAGCATGCGCATGAGTTGCTTGTTCTTCGGCATGCCCTGCTTGCATTTCCACAGCAGCCGGCCCGCCCGCGGCTCGACGTCGTCGTCTTCGCTCTCGCCCTTGCTCTGCGCCTTCTTGGCGTCCTCAAGCATTGTGCGCGCCTCCTCGACGAGCCGGTTGCAGAGCACCGTCTGCGCGCGGACCACCTCGGCGACCTGCGGGCGGTATTGTTGATAGACTTGGATGTTTGACGACGCGACCGCGGGGCCGCTGATGATCAACGGCGTGCGCGCCTCGTCAATGAGGATCGAGTCCACCTCGTCCACGATGGCGAAGTAGTGGGCGCGCTGGACCTGGTCCTCGAGGGTCGTGGCCATGCCGTTGTCGCGAAGGTAGTCGAAGCCGAACTCGGCGTTGGTGCCGTAGGTGATGTCGCAGGTGTATTGCGCGCGGCGCTCCGGCGGCGGCTGTGCGTGCTGGATGCAGCCGACGGTGAGGCCGAGGAATTTATAGACCGCGCCCATCCACTCGCTGTCGCGCGCGGCGAGGTAGTCGTTGACCGTGACGAGGTGCGCGCCTTTGCCGGAGAGCGCGTTGAGATAGAGCGGCATGGTTGCCGCGAGCGTCTTGCCTTCGCCGGTGGCCATTTCCGAGATGCGACCGGCGTGGAGCACCATGCCGCCGATGAGTTGCACGTCGAACGGGATCATCTCCCACTTGATCGCGTGGCCGCGAACCATGATGTCCTGGCCCCAGAGCCGGCGGCAGGCGTTCTTTACCGCCGCGAACGCCTCCGGGAGCAGTTCGTTCAGGATTTCCTGCTCAAGCTTGTGGGCTTTCTTGCAAAGCGGCTTGGCCTCGTCACTGCGCAGCTCGGCTTGGTGCTGCCGCGCCTCGGCGAGCAGCGCCGGAATGCCGCGCTTCTGCCGGCCTTCCTCGATGCGCGCCTTGAACTCGGCGGTCTTCGCGCGCAGTCGATCGTCGCTGAGCGACTGATACTGCTTCTCGATTTCGTTGATGCGGTGAACCGTCGGCCAGAGCCGCTTGATCTCGCGCTGGTTCTTGTCACCGAAGATTTTCTTGAGAATCCACTGGACCATAAAATGCCTGACGTAAGTCGCGCTCTTTGTGGGCGCGGCGAACCGTCTTACCTACTCCCCGGCTTGACCAGCGGCAAGCCCTGTTTACAGAGCGGGCAGGCGGCCGGATCGAACGCCTCGGCTTGAAGCTGGCCCAGCGCCTGCGTCGGCGCGCCGAAACTAACCTCGCCTTTGCCGCGGTCCACGACCACGCCGACGCCGGCCACCTGGCCGCCGAGCGCACTCACGATATCGAGCGTCTCCTGCACACGGCCGCCCTTGGTGATCACGTCCTCCACCACCAGGATGCGCTCGCCCTTCGCGATCTTGAACCCGCGCCGCAGCGCCAGTTTCCCTTGGTCGTCCTTCTCCGCGAAAATGAACCGTTTCCGGAGCTGGCGCGCGACCTCCTGGCCGATCACCAGCCCACCCATCGCCGGCGCGATGACCGTGTCAATCGCCCCGCCGTCGAACTTCGCGGCCAGCGCGGCGCCGAGCTTCTCCACCAGCGGCATCGGCTGGAGCAGCAGCGCGCACTGGAAATACTGCCCGCTGTGCAACCCGCTGCGCAGCAGGAAGTGGCCTTCAAGCAGCGCGCCCGTCTCCCGGAACGCCTGCAGCAATTCTCGGTTTGTCATGGTTCACGAGTTTCGTATCTGATAGAAAGCTGCCGGTCAATGCTGTAAGCCAGCTTGCGGCAGAGCCACGGAGTGGCGATAGATCGTAGCCCCGGGCGTAAGCCCGGGGAAAAGGTCGAGAAACCGCGCAAGCCCCGCGGGGGCGACAGAAAGTTGGCGCGGATTATCTTTCGCCCCTTCGGGGCTGGCGGGATCGTTCGTGCGATACCCGCGGCTGACGCCGTGGGCTGCGATTTGCCGCCGCTCCCCGGCTCCAAAGACGGATAGACAACGGTTTTCAGCGCGAACAGACAAACTCGATTATGAAACCTTTGCAACTCTGGCAACGCTGCCAAAAGCATCTCTACGACAACGACGCGCTCGGCCTGCGGCTCGACATCAGCCGCATGAACTTCACCGAGGCGTTCTTCCGCAAGATGCAGCCGCGCATCAAGAAGGCATTCGAGGCCATGGACGCGCTCGAAGCCGGCGCCATCGCCAACCCCGACGAGAACCGCATGGTCGGCCACTACTGGCTCCGCGCGCCGCAACTCGCGCCGAAACCGGAACTGCGCCTCGAGATCGAGGAGACGCTCGCGCGCATCAAGCGGTTCGCCGCCGGCATCCACGCCGCCGGCCAGTTCAAGAACCTGCTCGTCATTGGCATCGGCGGCAGCGCGCTCGGCCCGCAGTTCGTCGCCAACGCGCTCACCACGCCCGCCGACAAGCTGCGGTCGTTCTTCTTCGACAACACAGACCCCGATGGCATGGAACGCACGCTGGCGCAGCTCGACCTGGCGAAAACGCTCGCCATCGTCATCTCCAAGAGCGGCGGCACGCCGGAGACGCGCAACGGCATGCTCGTGGCCGCCGACGCCTACAAGCGCGCCGGACTCGATTTCGCCAAGCACGCTGTCGCGATCACGATGACCGGCAGCAGCCTCGACGGGCAATCTCAGTCGTGGGTTGCGCAATTTCCGATGTGGGACTGGGTCGGCGGCCGCACCAGCGTGACGTCTGCGGTCGGCCTGCTGCCCGCCGCGCTGCAAGGCTTCGACATTGACGGCCTGCTCAAGGGCGCGCGGCTGATGGACGAGGCCACGCGCGTGAAGGACTTCCGCAAGAACCCCGCGATGCTGCTCGCGCTGATGTGGTTCTGGGCCGGCGGCGGCAAGGGCGGGAAGGACATGGTCATCCTGCCCTACAAGGACCGGCTCGAACTTTTCAGCCGCTACCTCCAGCAGCTCATCATGGAGTCGCTCGGCAAGGAACGCGACCTCAAGGGCCGCAAGGTCAACCAAGGCATCGCGGTCTATGGCAACAAAGGCTCCACTGACCAGCACGCCTACATCCAACAACTCCGCGACGGCGTGAACGACTTCTTCGCCACCTTTATCGAGGTGCTCAAGGACGGCGGCAACCCGCTCGAAGTCGGGCCGGACGCCACCAGCGGCGACTACCTCAGCGGTTTCTTCCAAGGCACGCGTCGCGCGCTCTACGAGAACGGCCGCGAGAGCATCACCATCACGATCCGCCACGTCTGCCCCGGCTCCGTCGGCAAACTCATCGCCCTCTACGAACGCGCCGTTGGCTTCTACGCCGCGCTGGCCGGCATCAACGCATACCACCAACCCGGCGTCCAGGCCGGAAAGAAAGCCGCCGATGTCGTGCTCGGTATTCAGCGGCAGATTCTCACCCACCTCCGTGCCCATCGCGGCCAAGTCTTCACTGCCGCGGCCATTGCCAAGGCCATAAAGCAACCCGACGAAGTCGAGACGGTGTTCAGGATATGTGAGCACCTTGCAGCAAACGGACGTGGCGTTGAATGGCAGTCGGGGAAGACGGTTTCGGCAACGGGCTACTTGGTGACCTGAAACGGAGGAAAACCGGGGCGGGATTTTCGCTGGCTATTCCGTCAGCTACCAAGCGGCGCGGAGGTGGATCAGAGCGTGCCGGTGGCCGGCCGGCTGTTGAGCCGCT
>DYDC01000152.1 GCA_020718125.1 Methylacidiphilum sp.
TACAATCGCCGCGTGGCTGACACGACCCAGTTGCATGAGTTGCTGCGCCGGCACTTTGGCTTTCACGAGTTTCTCGAAGGCCAGGAGCCGGTCGTTGACGCCATCGTCGGCGGCCAGGACGCGCTGGTGATCATGCCCACCGGCGGCGGCAAGTCGCTCTGCTACCAACTGCCCGCGATGCTGCTCGACGGCATCACGGTCGTCGTCTCGCCGCTCATCGCGTTGATGAAGGACCAGGTGGACGGCATGATGGAGAAGAAGATTCCCGCCACCTTCATCAACTCCTCGCTCGGCCAGTCGGAGATGGACGACCGCATCGCCCGCATGAAGCGCGGCGAATACCGGCTGGTCTATGTCGCGCCGGAACGGTTCAAGAGCGAGCGGTTCGTCGCCGCGCTCGCGCCGCTCTCCATCGCGTTGTTCGCCATTGATGAGGCGCACTGCATCTCACAATGGGGCCACGATTTCCGGCCCGACTACCTGCGGCTGAAATGGGCGCTCAAGGACCTCGGCCAGCCGCAGGTCGCCGCGCTGACCGCCACGGCCACGCCGGAGGTGCGCGACGACATCATCGCGCAGCTCGCGCTCGGCAAGTTCGGCCGCCAGCCGCCGCGCGTGTTCGTCTCCGGCTTTGCCCGACACAACCTCACGCTCGCCGTCACGCACGCCGCGAACAAGGCCGAGAAGCTGGAGCGCGTCTTCGACGCCATCCGCACGTTGAAGACCGGCATCGTCTATTGCGCGACGCGCAAGAATGTCGAGAAGGTCCACGCGCGCCTCACCGAGAAGCGCGCGCCGGCGATCTGCTACCACGGCGGCATGACCGAGGAGCAGCGGACGAAAGCGCAGGACAAGTTCATGGGCGGCGCCTGCCCCGTGGCGGTGGCCACGAACGCATTCGGCATGGGCGTGGACCGCGCCGACCTGCGGTTTGTGCTGCACTACGATATCCCGGGCAGCGTTGAGGCTTATTATCAAGAGGCCGGCCGCGCTGGGCGCGACGGCGAGCCGGCGCGCTGCGAACTGCTTTTCAACTACGCCGACGTGCGGACGCAGGAGTTTTTCATCGAAGGCGCCAACCCCACGCGCGAGATCATCGCCGGACTGCATCAGGCGCTGTTGCGGCTCTGTAAACGCAGTCCGGTCGAAATGCCGATGACGGAGATCGCGGGGCACGTCAAGGCAGCCAAGAACGACATGGCCGTTGGCAGCGCGCTCTACCTGCTGGAGCGGGCCGGGTTCATCGCGCGCGACTATCGCCAGGGCAGCCGCACTTACACGACACGGCTGGTCGAACCGGTAAAGTCGCTGGAGGAATTGGCGATTGATTTCGAGCGGCTCGACGCAAAGCGGATGCGCGATGAGGCGAAGTTGCGGCGGATGATTGACTATGCGGACCACCGCGGCTGCCGGCACTCTTTTGTCCTCAACTACTTCGGCGACGAGGAGGCGGCCGATCATTGCAGCGTCTGCGACAACTGCGGGAATGTGGGAGGGGCCTCAGCGCCCCGACGCGCGTCGAAGAAGCAGTCTCCTGCGGCTCAACCATCGCCGTCGCTCCAAGTCAGCAACGACGAGAAGAAGCTCCTGCTGCAAAAGGCGCTGAGCTGCGTGGCGCGGATGAACGGCCGGTTCGGCTTGGGCCGCGTCACGCTGGTGCTGGTCGGCTCGCGCTCGAAGGAGGTGTTCGACAGCCAACTCGACCAACTCTCGACTTACGGCCTGCTGAAGGAATTTGGCTACGACTTCACGCGCGAGCTATTGCGCCGGCTCGCCGCGGCCGGCTGCATCGAGGTCACCAGCGACGAATACCCAAAGGCGTCACTGACAGATTTCGGCCGAGAGGTGATGCTGGCGAAGAAGCCGCTCGACATCGAATTGCCGCCCGCGGAAAAGCGAAAGTCAGGCTCGCGCCGTTCCGCGGAAGCCGCGGCGGTCGTGCCGGATGCGCCGTATGACGCGCGGCTGTTCGAGGCGCTGCGCCAATGGCGGCGCAAGGTGGCGGACGGGATGGGCGTGCCGGCGTTCCTGATCTATCCCGATGCGACGTTGAAGGAACTGGCGCGGCACAAACCGCAGACTGGGGAATCGCTGCTGGAGGTGCGTGGCATTGGCCCGGCAAAAGCGCGGCAGTTTGGCGCCGAAACGCTCGCGGTCATCCGGGACGTGGCATAGGCCTTCCAACCCGTGATTTTGCCGGTCTCCACGCGGTTCATGGGCTGGAAGCCCATGCCACTTCTGACCGTGCGCTTGCACGGCAACGCGGCGACCGCTAGGCTGCGGGCGTGATTGCACTGCTTGACTACGGGTCCGGCAACCTCCGCAGCGTCCAAAAGGCGCTGCAGAAGGTCGGCGCGGAAGTGCGGCTCGCGACGCGGCCGGAGGAGATGCGCGATGCGCGGGCGGTCGTGTTGCCCGGCGTCGGCGCGTTCGACGATTGCGTCAACGCGATGAAGCGGCAGGAAGTGTTCGAGGCGGCGCGCGAGTTCATCCGGAGCGACCGGCCGTTCTTGGGCATCTGCGTCGGCTATCAGGCGCTGTTCGAGCGCAGCGCGGAGTTCAACAGTTGCGCGGCCGGGCTGGGCATCTTCGCGGGCAAGGTCGTGCGATTCACTGAACAACCGGGGCTGAAGATTCCGCAGATGGGCTGGAACCGGATCGAGATCGTGAAGGCCGATTGCCCGCTCTACCGCGGTGTCCCGGACGGCAGCTTCGTGTATTTCGTCCACAGCTACTTTCCAAAACCGGCGGACGATTCGCTCGTCGCGACACGGACCGATTACGGCGGGAGTTTCGCGTCGTCCATCTGGAAGGACAACGTGTTCGCCACGCAGTTCCACCCGGAGAAAAGCCAGGCGGCCGGCCTGAAGGTGCTGGAGAACTTCGTGGCGCTTACGCGGTGAATTTCGGCGGTCATAGACCGCCGCCACAGTTTTGAACCATGCTTATTCTTCCCGCGATTGATTTGAAAGGCGGCAAGGTCGTCCGGCTGCGCCAGGGGCGCGCGGGCGACGTGACGACTTATTCCGACGACCCGGCGGCCGTGGCGCGGCAATGGGAGTCCGAGGGCGCGCGCTATCTGCACGTCGTGGACCTCGACGCGGCTTTCGAGGGCGAACCGAGGAATTGGGACGCGCTGAAAAAGATCCTCGATGCCGTGCAGATGCCGGTCGAACTCGGTGGCGGTCTTCGCACCGAAGAGCACGTCACGCGCGCGCTGAAGCTGGGCGTGACGCGCGCCATCGTCGGCACGAAGGCTTGCGAGTCGCTGGACTTCGTCGCGGGGCTGGTGAAGCGGCATGGGGACCGCATCGTGGCCGGCGTGGACGCGAAGGATGGGTTTGTGGCGGTGCGCGGCTGGGTGGCGGCCTCGGCGTTGAAGGCGGTGGATTTCGGCAAGCAGGTCGCCGGCGTCGGCGTGAAGACGATCGTCTATACCGACATCGCGAAGGACGGGATGTTGCAGGGGCCGAACTTCGCCGCGATGGCGGAGATGGCCGATGCGCTGGCGGGCACAGGCACGGGCGTGATCGCCAGCGGCGGCATTTCCCGCGCGGCAGACGTGCGCAAGCTGCGCGCGCTGGGCAAACCGAACCTCGTGGGCGTCATCATCGGCAAGGCGCTCTACGACGGGCGGCTCAAGCTGGGCGAGGTGCTGGGCTGAGGTCAGATTTTCCACCAGACTGTCATTTGACGCGTCCAGTGTCGTCGTCTAGTTTCGCCGGAAAATCCGAGTGGAATAAACGAATGACAACGACAACTGACAATGTGATCACAGTGACGGACAAGGCTGCGGCGAAGGTGAAGTCCCTTCGCGACGGCAGCGAAGACACCAAAGGCAAGCCGCTGCGCGTCCATGTCGAGGCGGGCGGCTGTTCCGGCTTTCAATACGGCATGTCGTTCGACGCCAAGGGCGCGGACGACGTGCTGGTGAGCGCGGACGGCGTCGAGGTGGTGCTCGACCCGGTCAGCGCCGGCTACCTGCGGGGCGCGACGATTGACTTCGAGGACGGCTTGCAAGGCGCGGGGTTCAAGATTATAAACCCCAACGCGCAGCGCTCGTGCGGCTGCGGCAAGTCGTTCGAATCCTGCGGTTCATAGTTCTTTTGCCAGTTGGGGAGCCGAAAGGCTGAGAGGCCCGAACGCATTCGGGCGACCCAGGGAACCTGATCCGGGTAATGCCGGCGAAGGGAACTGCGATGACGTTCTGAAAAGCCATCCCGGTTTGCCGGGATGGCTTTTTTGTTGTGATGCGGTGAACGAGGACAGTGACATGATCAAACCAGCCGACCAGAAAAATGGCGACGGCCACAGCAGCGACGCGTGGCCGAAGTCGAGGAAAGTCCACGTCGCGGGCAAGAGCCACGCCGACGTGCGCGTGCCGTTCCGCGAGATCGAACTGACGCCGACGCGCGCCGCCAACGGCCACGTCGAGGTCAACGCGCCGGTCCGCGTCTATGACACCAGCGGCGCGTGGGGCGACCCCGCGCACCACGGCGACGTCAACCGCGGCCTGCCGGCGCTTCGTCGCGCATGGATTCTCGGTCGTAAAGACGTGGAAGAAGTCGCTGTCTCCTACAAGCCCATCGCCGGCTACAGCGACCGCGTGATCCCGCCATCGCTCCAGCGCAAGCCTCTGCGCGCCAAACAAGGCAAGGTCGTCACACAACTTCACTACGCCCGGCAGGGCATCATCACGCCGGAGATGGAGTTCGTCGCCATCCGTGAGAACCTCGGCTTCCAAAACAGCGCTCCAACACTCCAACACTCCAATGTTCCATTCCCCATCACGCCCGAGTTCGTCCGCGACGAAATCGCCCGCGGCCGCGCCATCATCCCGGCCAACATCAACCACCCGGAGAGCGAGCCGATGATCATCGGCCGCAACTTCCTCGTGAAGATCAACGCCAACATCGGCAACAGCTCGCTGGGCAGTTCCATCGAGGAGGAAGTCGAGAAGATGCGCTGGTCCATCAAGTGGGGCGCGGACACCGTCATGGACCTCTCCACCGGCAAGAACATCCACGAGACGCGCGAGTGGATCATCCGCAACTCGCCCGTGCCCATCGGCACCGTGCCGATCTACCAGGCGCTGGAGAAAGTCGGCGGCAAGGCCGAGGACCTGACGTGGGAACTCTACCGCGACACGCTCATCGAACAGTGCGAGCAGGGCGTGGACTACTTCACCGTTCATGCCGGCGTGCTGCTGCGGTTCATCCCGCTCACCGCCAACCGCGTCACCGGCATCGTCAGCCGCGGCGGCTCCATCCTCGCCAAGTGGTGCCTCGCGCATCACCATGAAAACTTCCTCTACACGCACTGGGACGACATCTGCGAGATCATGGCCGCCTACGACGTGGCGTTCAGCATCGGCGACGGCCTGCGCCCCGGCTCCATCGCCGACGCCAACGACGAGGCGCAGTTTGCCGAACTGAAAACGCAGGGCGAACTGACCCGGCGCGCATGGAAACACGGCGTGCAGGTCATGAACGAAGGCCCCGGCCACGTCCCCATGCACCTCATCAAGGAGAACATGGACAAGCAGCTTGAGTGGTGCGGCGAGGCGCCGTTCTACACGCTCGGCCCGCTCACCACCGACATCGCGCCCGGCTACGACCACATCACCAGCGCCATCGGCGCGGCGATGATCGGCTGGTTCGGCGCCTCGCTGCTCTGCTACGTCACGCCGAAGGAACACCTCGGCCTGCCCGACAAGAACGACGTGCGCGACGGCGTCATCGTCTACAAGATCGCCGCCCACGCCGCCGACCTCGCCAAGGGCCATCCCGCCGCCCGCTACCGCGACGACGCGATCAGCAAGGCCCGCTTCGAGTTCCGTTGGGAAGACCAGTTCAACCTCGGCCTCGACCCCGACAAGGCGCGCGAGTTCCACGACGCCACGCTGCCGCAGGAGGGATCCAAGCTCGCCCACTTCTGCGCCATGTGCGGCCCGCACTTCTGCGCCATGAAGATCACCGAGGACGTGCGCAAGTTCGCCGCCGAGCAAGGCGTCGCCGAACAGGACGCGCTCAAGCGCGGGCTGGACGAGAAGGCGAAGGAGTTCGTGAAGAAGGGCGCGGAGGTTTACACGAAGGCGTGAGTCTGGCAGAATCTCTGCCATGCAGACCGATGCTGGAGCCGCCAACATTCCGCTGGCCGATGTGTTTCGGGCGACCAATGAACTGCTCGCGGCAAAGGTGATCGAAGACTGGGCGCTCGGCGGCGCGCTCGCAGCGATTCATTACATCGAGCCTTTCACCACCTACGACGCCGACATGTTCTTCATTCCGACCGACAAGGGATTGTCCGCAGGCATCCCGGCGATCTACGCGCACCTGCAATCGCGCGGCTGGCAGGTTGAGCGCGAGCATCTCATGCTGCGTGGATTCCCCGTGCAATTTCTTGCCGCCCACGGTCTGACCGAGGAAGCCGTGCGCGAGGCCGAACGCATCGAATACGAGGGCGTGCCAGCGAAGGTCTTTTGCGCCGAACACATCATCGCCATCGCGGCCAGCGTCGGACGGCCCAAGGACAAGGCCCGCATCGAACAACTGTTTCAGCAGGCCGACCTCGACAGAGCACGCTTGGAAACCATCCTCCAGCGGCATAAACTGAAACTGCCAACACCATGAAACTGGAGATGCGGCAAAAGCTGGCGCGCGAGCCTTTCGAGGAAAAAATCCGGAAAGTCAGCCAACTCATCCGGCTGGCGAAGACGTTCCCGCGCCGCGCCGCCGGAGTCTCCCGGCGGCCATCAACCCGCGCCGTGCGATGAAGAGCAGCGACCACATCCGCAAACCCGCCGCCTGGCTCAAGTCCTCCGGCATCGCCCACGCC